>JANWZU010000028.1 GCA_025054795.1 Candidatus Caldarchaeum sp. | reverse complement strand
AACGACCCCCACCTCGTGATCCCGCAAGAGGGAATTGAAAGTTAAACTCGCCGCCGGGCATGACGACTTCAAACTCCCCATCGGTGATCCCGCAAGAGGGAATTGAAAGACACAGATAACGTCTGTCTGCGATGGAGACCTCGCATGTGATCCCCCAAGAGGGAATTGAAAGTTACCCGTTTCACGTTCATTTCTTTCATTTTCCATCCTCACCTTGTGATCCCGCAAGAGGGAATTGAAAGTAGGGAGAGGGCTTGGCTGACTCCAAGAAACATGAAGGTTTATCTGGGATGTGGCTCTACTCTCCACGGCATGTTTTCAAGTATGGACAGTAGCGGTCGCATTCACGTGGCAGGCCGGGGTCAAACCCATCAGCCACAGCCCTCAAAAACAAATCCCTCCTCTCCACAAACTCAACCCTCAGAGAATCGTCGACCGGCACAAAGTTTTCATAAACCCTAAACCTACCACTCTCCTCAAAGCTTAAGTAGAGAAGTAAAGCATGGTTGACAGGCACACGGAACATCGCCTCGAAGCAGAGGGCGTAGCCGGCTAAAACCACCTCGTAAACCCTCGAAGGCCTTCGGGTCTTAAACTCCACAATCACCGAAGGCGGAATCAACGCATCCACACGGATGGCCCTGTTAAGCCCAAAAGGCCTGCCGTCAACCGGAAACTCGCAAGTCCACGGAACAACACGGTAAACAACCCCGTCCCAGCTCAGGTACCGTGAAATCGACAGAACCCTGTCCAAAGCCGAGGAGTAGGCAAGAGCAGCCGAATCCCACAGACAGTCGAAAACCTCGGGAAAACGCGAAAAACCCTCACCCTTCCGCAGCTCCTCCCCCATCCTCTTCATCTTCTCGTAAAACAGGCCGCCGTTCACAGGCTTCTCATGATACAGTATACCTTTAGCGACGGTCGTGGCAGAAACAATAGCTCTGTGAACAGCTAAGCCGAAAGCAAGCTCCTCCCCACCCCTCTCCTTCACACGCTTCACATGCCTCAGGTAAGCAAGCCTGCCTGTGTCGCATCCGAACGAAAGGTCAGACGCATTAATCCTAGCACGGTAGGGGTTGAGAAGCGGAGGCTCACGCCACCTCCAACCTCTCAACTCATCGCTAACCTCGCACGGAGTCTCCTGAAAAACCTGCAAAACCCTAAGCACGTCGTCGAAGCTGTAGAAAACCATGAAAACAACCCTTGAAAAAACAATCCGTCGATTGTTCATAAATATTTCAAAAACGCCGGGCAGCAGCATGCCTTTGTTTTCCTAAAACGTTTAAAAACCTCTACTGGTCAAAACAGCCAATGAAAAACCTCCTCGCCGCATTACTCATCCTGTCCATAGCTGTCGGTGTGTTGATGCTTCTGTTCGACGGGTTGCTCTGGTTCGACAACCCTAAGAACGGCCACGCATACTCTCTGGTTGTTTTTACTTTGATTCAGCTTTTCCTGCTGGCGGGGGTTTTTGCCGGAAGAGCCGGAGCCACTAAGGCCGTGGCCTCATGGGCTGCGGCTTATCTAGCGATGCTTCTGCTCAACCCGTTGACAGGCCCCGCCATAGGAATATCTCCGACAGAGTTTGCGATGTATCTCTTCGGGTTGACGCCCGTGTCCAGCTTCGACGGAGTAAGCTGCCCGTTCCTCTGCCCACCGTTCGCCGTAAGCTACACCGTACTAGTCGTCCTGCAGGCGATCCTGCTTTATGTCGGGGTAAGAGCCGTCCGTCGATGAACAGGCTCTCGGCTGCTGCATCGATAATTCTGATTACTCCGTCCGTTCTTCTTCTCGGACACGGCTACGACCTACTTGTAAGCTATGTGGCAGCACGCAACATCGTCAACGGCCTAAGCCCCTACGAAGGAGGAACCTACCCCAACCCATCCTACCCCGCCAACATACAGGGCATCGGAGAAACACCCCTCTGGCCACTCTGGCTGTCGGCGGCGTACTTTCTTTCCCAGGGAGACCTCTTGCTGTTCAACGCTCTGTCGAAGCTACCCATCGTCCTCAGCCTGTTAACCCTTTTCCTACTGGTCAGAAAGGCCGGGGCCGGAGGTGGAGAGTTTTATCTGCTCAACCCTTTCGTGCTGATGACCACGGCTGCTTGGGGTAAGCCCGACGTCCTCGCTGCAGCCATACTTCTCCTCGCAATGCTGAAAGCCGATAGGATTGGTTTTTCAGCAGTTCTGCTGGCGGCATCACTCGACATTAAACCACTCGCCCTAGGGGCTGTTCCAGCTTTCATCGCCTACCACGGGCTGCGACGAGGGCTGAAGTTCCTTGCACTGCTCATCTTCCTTTCGCTGGTATTCTTCTTCACACCCTTCATACTGTTCGGCTGGAATACGTCAACGCCACTAGGCGGAACGGTCAACTGGCTGGGCGAGGCCGGAGGCCTTTCACCGCTCAATATATTCGAGTATTTCTACGGATGGAGTTATGAAGGGATCAACCCCTACGGCTTCGTAGTTGGACTTCCTTGGCTTTTGGCTGTGGCCTTAGCTTCGGGGACAATCATACTACGTAGGCCACGCACGTTTAAGGAACTGTCCTGGCTTGCCCTTCTCGGCAGCACGGTTTTTCTAGTGCTTAGGCCGAGGGTGTCCGAGCAGAATCTCATCCTTCCTTTTCTGCTGATTCACGTGCTGACGGGCAAGCCGCCATCCACAAGGCTATGGCTCTCTGTCATAGCCTTCTCAGTCCTCAACTTCTCCGTCCCACAGCTTCTCTACCCTGTTTGGCCCACCATGGCGGTTGACCTATACCACACTACTTGGACGTTCGAGGGCCCACGCCTCGTTGTTCGTTTCTTATCCTCGTTAGTTTTTTACACGCTGTTTTTCAAAGAGCTGGCAAGGGTGAGGAAACATGCAGTTGATAATTCTGGGGCTTGCGCTGGTTAACCTTCTGTGGGGAGCCTCGGCACTCGTCGACCCATCCATCGCAAGAGAGCCGACTCTACCCCATCCACTCCTACTGTTCGCAGCACACACGCTCTCCGGGTCTGCGATGTTTTTCCAGAAACTGAGGCCCTACGCCCTTCTCTCCACAGCAGCGTTAACAGCATTCTACGTGCTACGTGTCAAGCCTTTCGAACCACTCGCAGAACCACAGACAGTAGGGATACTCGGCATTACACTTTCTCAGCTGCTGCCACACATCGTGAAAGCTGTGCATCAACCCAAGCTGGACAACTTCGTGGAGGATTTCCTTCTAAGGGTCGGGATAGCGTATCCGTTGTTTGAGTGGGGGCTGGACGCCTACCGAAACCCACTACATTTCATCAGCTACATAAGGGGAAACATCCTCGCCCGAGCAGTAGCAGCGCCCCTCGGAATCGAAAACACCGTCTTCCTCATCTTCGTCGTCGAAGTTTCGCTATCTTTACTTCTTGTTTCAGGCCTCGGCCGGAAAGCCGTAGGCCTATCTACGGCAGCCCTTCTAACACTGTTCTCAGTGGTTGCGGCTTACCCGCTGGCCCTCCCCCAGAACATCGCACTGACAGCAGCAGCCATCACATACGCCAGAAGAACATCTCAATTCATCCGCTTGAATTTTAGGTCTGTGTAGATCTCGTAGGGCTTGAGCAGCACGTAAAACGGCCCCAGCTTTTTCCTCAGCTTCGACTGCGTCTTGGCTTTCCACATGCCGTACCGCAGCTTCTCGAGCGAGAAGTCGTGTTTAAAGAGAAGCTTGTGATCCCATCCATGCATCGGCTTCTCCCACTCGAAGGCCTCCATCCTATCCTGCACCTTTTCGTAAAGGCCTGTTCCCGGCAGAGGATAGGGTACAGTCATGCTGAAGTAGTCAAGCGGCAGAGTTGAGGCAAGCCTTATAGTCTTGAGCATCGTTTGGTTGTTCTCGCCTGGGTAGCCGAGTATGAAGAAGGCCCCAACCTGCATTCCTGCCTTCTTAGCTGTTTTCACAGCCGAAATAGACTGGGATGTCTTTATCTTCTTGTTCATCAAGTTGCTCAAAACATGGTCGTCGCCCGACTCGAGGCCGAAGATAACCTTGTAGCAGCCGGCCTTCTTCATGGCGTTCGCCACCTCGGCGTCGAAGAGGTCGACCCTCGATAAACATTCCCATAAGACGTCAACACGCTGTTTAACAATCTCTTCACACAGCTTTATGATGTGTTTCTTGCTGGCTATGAAAAGCTCGTCCGCAAACCATATCCTCTCATAACCCCATTTGTTCCTGACTTCTTCCATCTCCTGAACGATGTTCTCAGGAGACCGAACTCTGTACACTCTGCCGTAATCCGGCCTCCAGCAGAAGTCGCACGAGAACGGACAGCCTCTGCTGGCCACCATCGAAGTCATCGTGTATCCGAAGTTTCTCCTGTAGTATGACTGGTATGCGCTGTGGTCGAAAAGGTCTCTCGCCGGAAAGGGAAACTCGTCCAAATCTTTCACAAGAGGCCTGCCGCCTGTGAAGCTGACCCTGCCGCCGTTCATCCGTGTGCTTAGCCATAAACCCTTTACCCCGTCGAGATGCGGCTCGCTTCTGCCATCCATCTTGTCAAGCAGCTCGGCGACAGAAATCTCCCCTTCGCCTTGAACAACTACGTCGAAGTCTTTGAGGAACATGGCTGGATAGCTTGAGGGCATCGGGCCTCCTGCAATCACAGCCTCGCATGAATCGCGTGCAGCCGCCGCCAACTCCTTCGCAGAACTGACCATAGAAAGCATGCTGTAAACCCCCACAACCCTAGCCCTCTCACGGCCTATCAGGCTAACGGCCTCCTGCTTGTCGAGGAAAGTGCAGTCCAAAACCTTAACCCTGTAGCCTCTGCTTCTGACGTAGGATGCAATGTAAGCCAGTCCGAGCGGGGGAAACTGCCAGTGCTTCGACCTTCCGTCGAAGAAGTAGGGGAAGACCAGCAGAAGGTCCGCAGCCATCCGATTGTTGTAGGGCTAAGGCTTTATAACATTTACCCAAAATCTACTCGTGGGAAAGGTTGAGCGGCGAGAGCCTCTGGCTCCACGGGCCTGTTGAGGCCTTCCTCCTGCCTGCCGGAGCCGACGGGATGGAGGTCTCTGGAGTTGTTAGAGGGCTTGGTCTAACATACCACGGCCTCGACGTCGCCGGCGAGGGCATGGGGATTGGAGGCGCTGTGCTAAGGCTCCACGGCAGAACATACTTCCCCCTCTCACACAAGGACACCTTACAAGAGGGATCAGCTGTCAGAAAGCTCGAGCTTAACGGACTTTCAAGAAGGTATCTCGGCCCTCTCGACGTAACCACATTACACAGAAGAATCAGGGAAAGGCTTACGCCGACGTATTTAGGCGGCGGCAACGCCTCCAGTCTGTTCAGGCTTTTGATGAAGATTCGGTCGCATCTTTTGAAGACAAGATACGTCAAGGTTGAGACGGCTGAGCTCTGCGAAGTAAGATATACTTTTTCAGAAGACACCATTAAAGTAAGGGTGCTGAGGGAGAGAGGCTGCGGCACGTTAATCGTAGCCAACGAGCTGTCTGGAGAGCTGTTTGACTGCGTAGTGTTGGACGGAAGGGCCACGGAGCCGGGGCCTTGGTCCAGAATCAAACATCGCTCTCCAACCTTGGCGTCAAAAAAGCTCGGCCTTGACATACAGTTCCTCTTCCCAGAAGGCTTTGAGGTGTTTGCTGGCAGAGAGTTTCAGCCTCCGAGGCTCAACTGGTCCGGCGTGGACATCGCTCTGGACGAAGGCGTGAAGGAAGCCGAATACACGGTTAAAATCTCATGCAAAACCAGCCGGTAAAGATCAACGCATTCAGGCGTCGACTGAAGAAAACAGCTGCTTCGTGTTTTAGTATTTTTTGAGAACGTAGGCCAGCGCCGCCAGCCATGAAGTCGCCAGTATCAAAGACAACGGACTGATTAGGTAGAAGGGGGCGGCTTCGCTTACCTGCTCCCTTATTGTTTTTAGGCTGTCTTTCAGCTGGTCTAGTCCCTGCTGGTAGGTGGGTGAGTCTGACTGGATTTTGGTGAGGGACGATGCTGTGGTTAAAAGCCCTTGGAGGTCCTTGGTTATGAGGCTGAAGTCTGTTCGGGGTGTGGGGAAAATCCAGACAGGGTTTCCTGTTTCTGGGAGGATCTCGAGAGCCTTTTCGATGTACCCCGCTATCTCTCCTGCATCCGACGACGATGCCCCTCGGGCAAGGTAGCCGCTGGCGTAGTCGAGCCTGTAGTAGGTCTGGTAGTAGCCGCTTACAGCCGTTATCAGTCCGGCTGCGATGATGGCCGTTATCAAAAGCCGGAGGGATTTCAGCCTTTTCGAGCGCATGGTTATTACGCCTTTTGGCGAGTGGTGAAGAGAGAGTGCCCCAGCGTAGAGTATCGACACACCCGAGATAACAAGATATATAGTGTAGCCCAGAAGAAGTTTTAAAGAAGAGAGGATAGAAAGGATGAGAAGCCACAGCCCGAAGGCTATTTCAAAGTATGACTGAGCGTCCAGCGGAAGCACGTACTTCTTACCCCGCCACTCTCCTTCTCCGAACTTCGGCGTCCTATAAAATTCTCTTCTCCTTCCCCTCAGGGCATCCAGAACTGCGAGTGAGTTGTTAACGGTCATCGAGGTTGTGAACAGAACCATGTAAGGAAACTCCCTAAGCCGCCCTGTTCCAAGCTTAGCGGTCACGACCGCTGCTGAGATTAGGGCCCATGAGGCTGAGAGCAGGGCGTTGCCCGATGGTACGTTGGCTAGAATTGCAACAGGCGTGAGCATGAGGATTGCGAGAAACATGAGTTGAGGGATGTGCCTTGTTAGGTGGAAAAAGGACTGAACCTTCACCCCCAGACTGAGGTGAGACCTCATGATGTTTAGCAGATGCAGCTTGGCTGTTTCGATGGCGCCGTAAGCCCATCTGTACTGCTGTCTTTTGGCGGCCTGCATCTGTGGAGGAACCTCGCCCGGGCAGGATGGCTCGCTGACGTAGACTATCCGCCAGCCTTTCAGGTGCGCCCGAACACTCAGCTCCAAGTCCTCCGCTAGGCAGCCTCTCCAGCCTCCAGCTTCCTCGATGCATCTCCTTCTCCAGATTCCCGCTGTGCCGTTGAAGTTGACGAAATAGCGGGCCGTCGACCTCGCCTGCTGTTCAACCTCGAAGTGGAGGTCTAGGTTCAGGGCCTGCCCTCTCGTAAGAACAGACTGTTGTCCGTTAAGGTGCTCCCATCGTACTTGAACAGCTCCAACCTTTTCTTCGTCAAAGAAGCTTAGCACACGCTTCAAAAAATCCCTAGACGGTACAAAGTCTGCGTCGAAAACAGCTATGAAATCGCCTTTCGTGTGTTTGAGCGCTTCTTGAAGAGCTCCTCCCTTAAACCCCTGTCTAACACTTCTCCGCAAATGTACGAACTCGATTTTGCCCACAACACATCTGGAGGCTGTTTCCTCGATGATGGCTGTTGTGTCGTCTTCGGAGTCGTCGACGACTATGAGTTGAAGCTTTTCCCGAGGGTAGTCGAGTTCCGAGATGGCTTGGATGATTCTTCCGGCGACGTACCGCTCGTTGTATATGGGTATGTGTATTGACACGTGGGGCCAGTTTTCTGAAGCTGTTTGTCGATGTTTTCTGGGTACGGACGAGGAGATGAAGGCTAGATAGACGTAGTTAAGCAGATAGAGTATCGAATAAACGCTGAGCGCAACAATCACCAGCTGAACCGAGCCGCCTAGAGACATCTAAACCCCGTTTTTCAGGGGAGACGCTTATGTCTTTCGCCGATTTCAAGAGCTAGCTCTCACGTGCGTATACGCTGACAACGCCTCTAAACCCTAGACGGGTGTAGAACTCCACAGCTATCTCGTTAAGGGCGGGGAACTCGGCTGTTATTATTTCGGCTTTCTCTTTCAGCAGCTTAATCGTGTGGTCTAGCAGCTGAGCTCCAACCCCTTTCCTCCTGTACTCCGGGAGAAGGTAGAACTCGACGATGTTGCCTTCCATGCGTGGCTCGTAGAACTGTCTCTCCCTGATGTCGGCCTTGATGAACCCAACCACTTTTCCACTGTCCTCAGCAACTATGACCAAGGAGTCCGGGGAGTGGATGGCTTTCTCGAAGTAGGTTCGGGATGTCTCAGCTATGTCGGCCCTGACTCGTAGAAGCGGGTCGAACTCTTCGTTCAGTCGTTTAAGCCGTGTGTTCAGCTCAACCAGCCTTGAAATGTCCCGTGGTTCAGCTTTTCTGAAAACTACTTGACTCATTCTAGTCGACCTGCGGCAGAGGTTTTATGAACTGCTTCTCCATCAGCGACATTAATACCTTTCTCGAGCGTTCTATTATTCTTCTCGCTCTTGCGAACTCCTCGTCGTATGTCAAAGGCCTTCGAGCTACGTTCTCGGCTGAGGCTTGCTCGGCGACGGATGCGGCTACGTGGACGTAAACCTCCCACTCCTCCATCGTTGGGATTATGTGGTCTGGTGTAAGCTTGTCCTCGGGTATGAATTCTGCCAAAGCCTCTGCTGCCTTCAGAACCATTCCGTCTGTGATGGTTTTGGCTCTGACGTCTAGTGCTCCTCTGAAAACCGAGGGGAACACGAGGCTGTTGTTTACTTGATTTGGATAGTCGCTTCTACCCGTAGCCACGACCGAGGCTCCAGCCTCCTTAGCCTCCCAAGGCCACATCTCGGGAACAGGGTTGGCCAGCAGGAAGACAACAGGCTTATCAGACATCCGTCGTATCCACTCCTTCTTGATCAGCCCTGGCCCCGGAGTTGCTGCGGCTACCAGAACGTCAGCTCCCTCCAAGGCCTCTGGAAGCTGGCCTGTAATCTTCATCTTGTTGGTCTTAAGAGCAAGCTCGTACTTCCACGGGTTCTTGAGCATCAGCTCATCCATGTCCTCCCTCTCGGCGTGAAGAATGCCAACGCTGTCGACGAGAACTATCCTAGACATGTCTGCCCCCGCCTTCTCCAGCAGCCTAGCCGTAGCTATGTTAGCGGCTCCCGCGCCGAACAACACTATCACAGACTTCGAAAGTTTCCTGTCGGTTATTTTCAGAGCGTTGTAGAGTCCGGCTAGAGTAGCTCCTGCTGTTCCAAGCTGGTCGTCGTGCCACACGGGGATGGACATCTCCTGACGCAGCCTGTCCAGTATGTAGAAGCAGTCCGGCGAGGATATGTCTTCGAGGTTGACGCCTCCCAGCCCCGGCTCCAGCGTTTTAACGACTTCGACAAACTTGTTGCGGTCTGTTGTGTTGAGGCAGAGCGGGAATGCGTCCACTCCGCCGAGAAACTTGAAAATCAGAGCCTTCCCCTCCATCACGGGCAGAGCCGCCTCTGGGCCGATGTTGCCCAGCCCGAGAACTCTAGTGCCGTTTGTTACGACGGCGATAGCGTTCCATCTCCACGTGTAATCGAAGCTTCTCTCACGACTCCTCGTTATTACCTTACATACCGCCGCCACGCCGGGGGTGTACCACACAGCAAAGTCGTCCAAAGACCTCACAGGGATCTTCGGCACAACCTCCAGCTTCCCACCATAGTACGGCGCAGCCTTTACAGCCACCTCCCCAACCCTGTCCCCCTCAGCCATAAAAGGTATCAAACGTGCGAATAGATAAACATAAATCAAAACCGGTGAATCACAATATCTCTAGGGAGGCAAAGGGCTTGGAGCCAGTTCGTGAAACTTACGGAATGATGCCGCCCGGCACCGACATCATGATGTACTTGGTTCTTGCCCCATTCGCAGCTTTGTTTGTTTACGGTGTCTTCTACCGCGTCAGGAGGTTGGGAGTTGTGAACACCGGTGAGGTGTTCAAGGGTCTATTTGCTGGTGTCGGGTATTTGGTTAAGTTTGGACTTCTGCAGCGTAAGGTTGTTTCCGAACGGCTTGCAGGCTTGATGCATCTCTTGATATACTCGGGGATTATAGCTTTGTTCATAGGCACCACGCTTGTCTTCCTAGACCACGACATCCTAAGGTTTTTTGAGATCAGGATTCTGAGGGGTGATTTCTACCTCTTCTACGAAGCCTCCTTAGACTTTATGGGCTTGGCGCTCCTTGCCGGCCTCGGAATTCTTCTTTACCGAAGGATGGTTGCCCACGAGAGCAGGCTGAGGCCTAGATCAGAGTACGTTATGGTTCTGGCGGGGCTTCTTTTCATAGGGGTTTCTGGCTATGTGTTGGAGGGTGTTAGGCTTGCTGTCGAACCACGTCCGTGGGGAGGATGGAGCTTTGTCGGGAAGGCTTTGTCATCATTCTTCTCCGCCGCCGCTTCAGAGGAAGCCCTCATCGCCGTCTACAGAGGATTCTGGTGGAGCCACGCAGTCGTCGCCTTCGCCATGGTTGCGTTAATCCCATACTCCTCGCTGGGCCACATGTTCTCAACACTCCTTCACATAGCCTTGAACGCACCAAAACAAGACCCGCTTGGAAAGATGCACACACCTTTCAAGCTTGATGAGCTGGACCCGTCGGGCGAAATCAAGCTGGGGTTCAAGTCTATGAAAGAGCTCAGCTGGATGCAACGCCTAGGGCTGGAGGCCTGCACAGACTGCGGACGATGTGAAGCCGCATGCCCAGCCTTCGCCGCCGGAACCCCTTTGTCTCCTAGGAACGTTGTCCAGAAGCTCAAGGGCCTGATATGGTCTGAAGGTGGTTTGGAGACCGACGTCTTTGCATCGGGCGTGATCGATGAGGAGGAGGTTTGGGCCTGCACAACCTGCAACGCCTGCATAGAGGCCTGCCCCGTTTTGATCAGGCCGATGGACTACATCCTCGAGATGAGGAGGTCTCTGACGCTCGAAGGCAGGCTTGACAAGAGGAAGACAGCCATGCTGACCAACTTAGCTAGGTACGGAAACCCCTACGGTCTGGATTCGTCGGAGAAGGAGACGCTGCTGGCCGAGCTAGCGTCGATAGGCGTCAAAACCGTTCAGGAGAACCCTGACGCCGAGTACGTCTACTGGATAGGCTGCGCCTCCTTCTACGACGCAAGAAGCCGTGAAATAGTCAAAAGCATGGCGAAGATACTGCTCAAGGCTCAGGTGAGCTTCGCTGTGCTAGGGATGGAGGAGTCGTGCACTGGAGACCCGGCACGCCGCATAGGTGAGGAGGGACGTTTTCAGGAAATGGCTCTTTCAAACGTAGAGCTTTTGAAGAAAGTGAAGGCTAGGAAGGTCATAGTCCACTGCCCCCACTGCTTCAACACCTTCAGGAACGAGTATCCAGACTTTGGGCTTAAGCTGGAGGTCTTCCATCATACTCAGGTTATCGGGGAGCTTTTGAAGACAAACAGGCTTAAGCTGGTCAAGCCGTTGGCACTTAAGCTTACGCTCCACGACTCATGCTACATCGGAAGGGTCAACGGAGTTTTCGAAGAGCCTCGTCAAATCTTGAGACAGGCTGCGGGAGGTGAAAACTTTGTCGAGCTCAGCAGAAGGGGGTTGAAGAGCTTCTGCTGCGGTGCAGGCGGAAGCACTTACTGGTACGAGGTTAGGCGGAGCGACAGAGAGAGCCTGATAAGGCTTCGTGAAGCCCTGAACACAGGTGCTTCTGTTTTGGCTGTCGAGTGCCCCTACTGCATGCAGATGTTCGGCGATGCTGTTAGGGTGATGGGCGCGGAGGAGAGGATTAGGCTGAAGGACATCGCTGAAATAGTCGCCGAATCGATTTGAGTTCGACAGACCGCTGGCTACAGTATTTTAGTCGCCGCTACCTTTGGCCGTTGAGGCGTGCTGCATGCCCAACATGGTTGTCTGTGTCAAGCAGACGGTCGACGTATACCAGCTCAAGCCTCATCCCGAGACTCAGGCTCCTCTGACTTCGCAGGCCCAGTTCAAGAACAGCGACTTCGACCTCAACGCCTTGGAGGAAGCCATAAGGATTAAGGAGAAGCACGGAGGAAAGGTGGTTGTCGTTTCTGCAGGGCCGGATGTAAAGCCGCTGCTTGTCAGGGAGTGTTTGGCCATGGGGGCTGACGAGGCTTATGTCTTCTCAGACCCTGTCATGGCTAGGGCTGACGGCTATGTCTCAGCCGCCGTGCTGTCGAAACTCATAGAGAAGAAGGCCGGAGGATGGGACTTGATTCTGTGCGGGGAGGCGTCGCTCGACGAGAACGCCTACCAAACCGGGCCCCGTCTAGCCGAGTTGTTCAACGTCCCCCACGTCTCTTACGTCAACAAGTTGGAGTGGCTGGGAGACCGGGTGAAAGCTTGGAAGTCGGTTGAAGAAGGGGTTAGGGTGGTTTCGTGCAAAACTCCCGCCGTAGTGACAGTTGGTCTTGAGATCAACACGCCAAGGCTCCCTAGCCTTCTGATGATAAGAGCTGCTCAGAAGAAGCCGCTAAACGAGGTGAGGCGTGCGGAGCTCGAGCTGACCGATGAGATTCTCACGCCTCTGGCTGAGGTAATCGAGGTGAAGGCGTTGAAGACCGAGAGACGGAGGCAGGTTTATGAGGGCAAGCCGGAGGAGCTGGCTGACAAGCTTGTCGAGACAATCTTAGCCCAAGGAGGGGGGAAGAGATGAAGGCCTTGGTTTTCTCGGAGAAGGCCATGCAGGCAGCCGGGGTAGCGGCCTACCTGAAGAGTGTTCTACCCGGGGTGGAAGTTTCAGCGGCCTCGTTCAGCGAACCCTCACAGGATGAGTTAGGCTTGCTGGGCGGTGCTGGGGTCGTTAAGGTCTGGATGCTTCCCCAGTCTGCTTGGGCAGCGGGCGAGCCGTCGGCGTCAGCAGCCCTCTCCGAGCTCGTGGCCAAAACAGAAGCCGAGATCCTCGCCGTCTGGGCGTCAAAAACAGGCAACGAAGTTGCTGCCAGAGCAGCTCAACGCCTAAAGGCTCCATACGCCTCGGAATGCGTCTCAGTCGAGAAGACTTCTGAAGGCTTCGTCGCCAAGCGGCTTGTCCTAGGCGGAGGCTACACCTCGAAGGTATTGCTTAAGCATTCGCCGTTCGTGGTTTCGCTTAAGGCTTCGGCTGAAGTAGGTGTCGGAGGGCAGAAGCCAGATGTTGAGAAGTTTAACGTTTCTTCGTCAGGTCCAGTCATCGAGTTTGTGGAGCTAATCAAGCCGGAGTCGGCGCACGTCGAGCTTGAAAAAGCCGAGGCAATTGTCGCAGTAGGCCGAGGTTTCAAGAAGAAGGAAGACCTATCTATGGCCGAGGAGCTGGCCCGTCTGATAAACGCCGAGATAGGATGCAGCAGGCCAATCTCAGGAGACCTGAAATGGCTCAGCGAAGAACGACACATAGGCCTATCAGGGAAAAGAGTTAGGCCAAAGCTATACATCGCTCTCGGGATATCGGGTCAAGTTCAGCACCTGGTCGGGATGAGAGACTCGAGAACAGTCGTCTCCGTCAACACAGACCCGAACGCACCCATCGCAGCAGAGTCAGACTACTTCTTCGTAGGCGACGTCTACAAAATCCTGCCCTTGGCCATCACAAGGCTTAAGGAAAAGCTGGGAAGCTAGACATGGAGTATGTCGCAGCAGTCTTCGCAAACATAGGGCCGTCGGGGAGAAGAGGCCTGCTGAGAATAAACAACAGGCCGATGATAGAGTACGTTCTAGACTCGGTTCCAGACGACGTTAAAGAGATACTCATCCTTTCTCACCCTGAGAGCATGGAGGACTACAGGGTTATGGCTGAGGAATACAGCGCCGAGCTCGAGGAGGCCTTGGACGAAAGCCTAGACATGCGGTTCCAGCTTCAACCGGTTTTTGAGAAGGCCGAAGCTGACGGAGTGCTGGCCCTGCCGTGCGACACCCCCTTCATCAACAAAGACGTGACGACATTCCTGCGAAACATCATAACGAAGTTCTCGGCAGGAATACCGAGACCCTCCATCGACAAGCCTGAATTCATTCCAGCATCCTACAGAGTAGCTCCGTTCCTGAAAGCTATGAAAGAAAACCCAAGCCTCGGAATAAACGACTTGGTCAAGCACGTCAACAACATCCTCTACATCTCCGCCCAGAGCTTCAAGGTGTTCGACGAGAGGCTCAGGTTCCTCACAAAGGTTCAAAACGCCTCCGACGCACGTAAGGCCGGTCAAATACTTCAAGCGCTCGAAGGCTGAAACAATGGTTTTCAAGGAACAGCTGCCTGTTGGAAAGCTTCCCGAGAACGTTTTGAAAAACCATGTTCTAAGATATCGAGGATACCCTCGTGGCGACGTTGTTCTCTGGCCAGGGTTCGGAGAGGACGCTGGAGCAGTTAGGGCTTCAAAGAACGTTTACGTGCTTTCCACCGACCCCATAACAGGGTCTAAAAACTTCATCGGCTGGCTTTCGGTCCATGCCTCAGCCAACGACGTAGCTGTGTCTGGTGCGAGCCCCGAATGGTTCTCCTCAACAATAATCCTGCCCAAAGGAAGCCGTCCTCGAGACCTTTCACAAATAACAAGGCAGATACACTCGGCATGCAGGCAGCTGAGAGTCGCAATAGTCACAGGCCATTCCGAAGTAGCTCCGTATGTTTCGGAGCCAACAGTGGTGGGACACATGATAGGGAGGCTCGTCGCCGGAAAGCTGGTCACAAGCCACGGAGCTAGGCCCGGAGACCACATCATAATGGTGAAGTCAGCTGGTCTGGAGGGCACAGCTATCATAGCCTCGGACTATCCGAACGTTTTGAAGAAGAAAGGTTTAGCGATGAACATCATCAGCCGAGCTAGGCGAATGATTCGGAGAACCAGCGTCGTCGAGGAGGCGCTTGCCTTCGCATCAGCGGGAGTTTCGGCGATGCACGACCCCACGGAGGGAGGCTTGATAGGAGGGTTGTACGAGCTGGCGCAGGCATCCAAAGTGGGTTTCTACGTCGACAAATCGAAGGTTTTGATAGACCCGGTTGTAGCCAAAACCTGCGATGCGCTTAAGCTAGACCCGCTTAGGCTGATAAGCTCCGGAACCCTCTTAGCCACGTCGCCGAGGCTGAGCAGAAAAACTCTCGAGAAAACCGAAGCCAGAGTGATAGGAAAAATAGTTGAGAGAAAGCGGGGTATGCTGCTCTTCTCAAACGGGCGCGAGGAGAGGATAAAAGGCCCGGTTCAGGACGAGCTCTGGCGATTCATCTCGGAGACGGGGTAAGCATTTTTATACTATCGCTCCGCAGTAGCAGCATGGATGTTTTTGAAGCCCTCAAGACGAGGCTCGAGCTGAGGGAATACGACCCGAGGCCTGTTCCGAGCGACGTTGTTCGTGAAATATTCGAAGCAGCCCGTCTCTCTCCCAGCGGCCTCAACAGCCAGCACTGGCGATTCATATACGTCGACAGCCGAGACGACTTGAAAACACTTGCCGAAATAAGCTTGAGCGGGAAATGGGTTTCGGGATGCAGCTTTGCAGTCGTCGTGCTCACCTCTCCAAAATATCCATGGCATCTTCTCGACGCCGGCAGGGTCATAACCCACATGCAGCTCGCTGCTTGGAACCGTGGCGTAGGATCGAGAATCTACACGGGGTACGACGAGAAAGCCATGAGGCAAAAGTTCACCATCCCGTCCGAATACCACATCGCCTGCGTGGTGGGTTTCGGCTACCCAAAGCGAAGAGTTGTGGGCCGTAAGAGCAGGCAGCCTCTCGAGACCTTCGTCTACAAAGGCCGTGTGGGACAGCCTCTCGAATTTTGAGCAGCTACTGCTGCAGATCGGTAGGACGTGCTTCCCATCCGTAAGTCTGGCTAATTCTCCCCAAGGCTACTTTCTCGGCGGTGCCCTCAACCCTGTCTCTCGTAAGCTCAACCTCCTCAAGCCATTTGACGCTCTGGTAGCATTTTTGACTTGGGAAAACGAGGCGGAGAGGCCCTCCCCTCTCATGTGAAATGTCCTGCCCACGATAACGGTACGCAACAACCATTTCACCCGTGTCAGAAAGCGGAACACACTCGGTGTAATTACCTGACTTGAAGACTGCGTACCGTGCTTCTGGACCGGGGCCCGCCATATGAAGAAGTGTGCTTACCTTGACACCCTCCCATTCCGTCCCCCTGACAACCCAGCCTTCGACACACTCGAAGTCAAAAGAAACTGTTTCGGAGGGGAGCTTCTTCACATCCTCTACAGTCAGCTCGAGCTGTTTCTGCACCAAGCCCGTAATCCTCAGCCGCCGTTCCCGGGTTTTGGACAGCTGCGGCGTGGTGGTGGGAAGTTCGTCCAGCACACGGACCATGCTCAAAGAAAACCCTCCGACATCGATATAATGCTTCTGCACTTTTCTTGACAAACATTTAAAGAGAGCAAAAGCACCCCTGTTTTTTCAGGAACGAATGAAGGAGTTGGCTAAGAGGTACGAGCCGAAAACCGTGGAGCAGGCGGTCATGGAGAAGTGGAAAAAGCTCGACATCATGAAAAAGATTCAGACGCACAACAGTGAAGGCCCCCTGTTCTCGTTTCTCGAAGGCCCTCCCACTGTAAACGGATACATGCACATAGGCCATACAAGAGGCAGGGTCTACAAAGACATCGTCCTAAGATACAAGACCATGAAAGGGTTCAACGTCTGGCGCAGAGCTGGATGGGACTGTCAAGGCCTTCCGACCGAGATAGAGGTGGAGAAAAGGCTTGGAATAACTAGCAAAAGAGACATAGAGAAGATTGGACTGGAAAAG
>JANWZU010000111.1 GCA_025054795.1 Candidatus Caldarchaeum sp. | reverse complement strand
CGCTCAAAACCCTAGAGCCTACGCCCTTTTTCAAAGGATACTCTTCCAGAGAGGGGGAAACCACCTCAACCTTGGATGCGCTGACTTCCACACCTCCCGGGGCCCTAGGGTCATGCTTAACCGACCCAAACACCTTTAGAGCGGACTCCCTTCCAACGGATGCTGCCTTACTGAAATCGGCTTCGGGAACTTGGGGGGTTCTGACGGTCACCTGTATGACTCCCGTCGAGTCCCTCAGGTCGAGGAAGAGCAGCTTTCCGTGAACTCTCTTCGACCTGAGCCAGCCGAGAAGCTCAACGTTCTCCCCATCAGCAAGCTTAGCCACATCAGCAGCTCTAACCCTCATCCAACCAGTCTGCTGACTGCCTGTATATAGAGCTACATCACGGAGGCTCCTTCTTTGACCTCTTTCTCGGGGACAAGCGGCACAATCTTGTCCTCGTCCTCGACGGCTGTTAGGAGCATGGCTTCGGAGACCTCCCCCCTTATTTTCCTAGCCTCTAGGTTGGTGGCGAATGCGAAAAGCCTGCCTACGAAGTGCTCCGGCGGGTAGAGGTGAGCCAACCCCGTTATCACACTCTTTCTGACACCTCCAAAGTCGACGACCAGTCTGAGCAGCTTGTCTGATTGTGGGACCTTCTCGGCTTTAACCACCCGACCGACCCTCATCTCAACCCTCCTAAACTCGGACATCGATATCATGGCCGAAAACACGCTGAGACCTCTAAAAATAGTTATGCACATGGTTTTTCCACAATTTTTTCAGAAAATTTTTTATGCAGCCCAGAATATGTTTACTTGAAAGAATATGGCGAAGAAGGCTAAGAAGGCTGGAAAGAAGAAAGCCGCCAAGAAAGCCAAGAAGCCGAAGAAACCAACTGCACCGGCTCCTGCTGAGGGAGCTCCTGCTACAGCTTGATACAGCCAGCTAATCCTCTCTTCCTTTTTTATTCCTCTTCAACCCATTCCCAGAAACGGCGTCTCCTAGGCGGAGGAAGCGGTGCTGGTCTATAGGCATATAGGTCTCTCAATCCTGAGGTAAGAAGCGAGGATGCTAGGGGTGCTGCGAATATAAACACAAAGTCCAGAGGACCTTCGAGTATTATCGCGGAGGAGACTCGTGAAAGGTAGGTCTGCCACTCGACGGCGCCGGGCAGCCGTGGCAGGACATAAATCGAAAGCCCTACCAAGGCCAGGTAGACGAGGGATGAGGTGAATAAGGCTGGTGGAATCGAGTTTTTGGCTTTTCGGCTCATCAGACCTATCAAAACTCCTGCAGCAACCCACGACGCCAGGGGTGCCAAACCCAGCCTTACCGCCTCACCGCCCGGTGCCACCCAAGTCTCCATCCCCAGCGCCGAAGAGATGGGTGCGACCAGCGTTGAGACAGCTGACAGCACTACAGCGAGTACCGAGACTTGGAAGGCTGACGGCGGGTATGTCTGACCCGTCAAACCAGCCATGAGCGTTCCTGCGAGGATAAGGGTGGCAAGCCCAGCAGCCGAAGCCGTTAACGTGTTCACGGTGCGCAGCTTCCTGGGGGGTCTTAAAAGGATTCAAGATTTGAAAACGGCTCTAACTACTGGGATAATACCATAATACTGCCGACGCTGATACGAAGGGTTGACGGCTGTTCGTAGCTTTTCTGGCTAATCGACCTTAACCTTAACGCCCCGTGGAATGGCGACTGAGGCCTTTATCATCAGAACTCCCGCTTCATACCTCGCCTCCACGCCCTTGGTGTCTATGCCTACAGGAAGGGGGATCGTGCGCCTGTATCCTTTTCCATGCTTGAACGGATAGAGGTTTATGAATTCCGGATGGATTGGAGAGGCGTAAAGGCCGGATACCGAGACTGTGTAGTTGTCTACGTTCACCTCAACCGTTTGCTTGTCGCATCCCGGCATCTCAACGGCTATGTAGATGTTTGAGCCTGAGACAACAAAGTCCGCCCGCGGCGTCCTGTACTCCCTAGAGGGGCCCTCAAACATCGACGCCGAGGTCTCGAGAGCCTCACGAACCCTATCCTCAACCTCCCGAGCCATCCGCCGAATAAACTCATCCCACCTAGAGTCGCTCACAGGATAATAACCCCAGAGCAACATATAAAAATGAAACCAGCCCTTGCTAGCCGTTGACGAAGTGCCTTGTCTGCGGAGTCGAGGAGCTGCTGCCTTTTCGCTGCAACTACTGCTCAGGAGTTTTCTGCCCATCTCACCGTCTTCCAGAGAACCACGGCTGCGTGGGAAGGCTAATGGCCCGAAGCCCTCTAGAGACTAGGCGTGCTGTGGTACGCAGTCCTAGCAGGACGTGGACGAGGTTTTCCGAAGGCTTCGCTTCCAGCGAGGCAGCCGCCCTAACCGTAGCCTGCTTGGCTGTGTGGGTTTCAGGCGTGAGCCTGCTGGGTTGGCCTGCCCTCTTCTCAGCATCTGGCCCCCTGCTTCTTCTGGGGCTTACGGCCTCTTTCCTAGGACATGAGCTGGCTCACAAGCTTACGGCCATGCGGAAGGGA
>JANWZU010000067.1 GCA_025054795.1 Candidatus Caldarchaeum sp. | reverse complement strand
ATTATCATTTAAATTTGACATATTCCGTTTATGGGCTGAATGAGTGTTAAGGAGTTAAGGCTCCGGGTTGCTGAGGCTAAGCAGCGGGATGTCGGGTACGGAATAGCTAGGATTGACAGGAACGTCGGCGCTGAAGCAGGGCTTTCGACGGGAGACATCATAGAGATAAGAGGAAAGAAGCTAACCGCTGCAACGGTCTGGCTCGGCTACGTCGACGACGAGAAGGAGAAGGACACGATAAGAATAGACGGCCACATCAGGAACAACGCAGGAGTCTCGCTTAACGACTACGTGATTGTCAGGAAGGCCAGCGTCAAGGAGGCTCAGGTCGTCGTCCTCGCACCATACAACACATCCATCAAAGCCGACGAGAACTTCACGAAGCTGGTGAAAAGCAGGCTGATAGAGTACCCGGTTGTACAGCGGAACATAATACCCGTCCTGTTCTTCGGCAACCTCTTCACCTTCGCAGTCGTCCAGCTGAGGCCGTCGGGCATAGCTAAGATAACGCCGAAGACCAAGCTCATCATCCAGAGCAGAGCCCTTCAGGAGAAAGCTCTGAGGACGAGCATCACCTACGAGGACATAGGCGGTCTTCAGGAGCAGATACAGCGTGTTAGGGAGATGATCGAGCTGCCTCTGCGTTTCCCGGAGCTTTTCCAGAAGCTGGGCATAGACCCTCCGAAAGGAGTTCTGCTCTACGGTCCTCCGGGATGCGGCAAAACCCTCCTAGCCAAGGCCGTAGCGACCGAGGCTGAAGCCAACTTCATCCTCATCAACGGCCCCGAGATAATGAACAAGTACTACGGCGAGACGGAGGCAAGGCTGAGGGAGATTTTCAGGAAGGCTGAGGAGGAGGCGCCGAGCATAATCTTCATCGACGAGATAGACGCAATAGCTCCGAAGCGCAGCGAGGTGACCGGCGAGGTAGAGAAACGGGTTGTGGCCCAGCTTCTAGCCTTGATGGACGGGCTGGAGGGCCGTGGCTCAGTCATCGTCATAGGAGCTACGAACAGGCCGAACGCCCTCGACCCAGCTCTCAGAAGGCCCGGCAGGTTCGACAGAGAAATCGAGATAGGAATACCTGACAAGAGAGGCCGGGTGGAGATACTCACCATACACACACGTGGCATGCCGCTCGCCAAGGACATCTCGGTTGAGAAGCTGGGCGAGATGACCAGAGGCTACACAGGAGCAGACCTAGCGGCCCTCTGCCGTGAAGCAGCGATGAAAGCCATCAGACGGATACTCCCCAACATAGACTTCTCAGGCGAGAGAATAGCGCCCGAGATACTCAGCAGCCTAGAGGTGACCATGAAGGATTTCGTGGACGCTTACAAAGAGATTACTCCGAGCGCCTTGAGGGAGGTTGAGGTTGAGACTCCGACAGTCAGGTGGGAGGATGTCGGAGGCTTGGAGACTGTCAAGCAGAAGCTCATCGAGATGATCGAATGGCCGCTGAGGTATCCTGAGAAGTTCGAGAAGCTCGGAATCAAGCCGCCCAAGGGAGTTCTGCTCTACGGCCCGCCCGGATGCGGTAAAACCCTTCTAGCCAAGGCCGTGGCAACCGAAAGTGAAGCCAACTTCATCACAGTCAAAGGCCCTGAAGTTTTCTCGAAATGGGTCGGCGAATCGGAGAAAGCCATAAGAGAGATTTTCAGGAAGGCTCGGCAGGCGGCTCCGGCGGTTGTGTTCTTCGACGAGATAGAGGCCATAGCTCCGCGTAAGGAGGTGATGGAGGACAGCTCCGGGGTTGCCAACAGGGTGGCCAGTCAGCTTCTCGCCGAGATAGACGGAATAGAGGAGCTCAACGACATTGTCGTGATAGGCGCCACAAACAGGCCCGACCTCCTCGACCCAGCTCTCCTCAGACCCGGCAGGTTCGACAGGCTTCTGCTCATACCTCCTCCAGACGAAAAAGCACGGGCCGAAATCTTCTACATCTACACGAGGAAAATGCCTTTAGCCGACGACGTCAACATAGAGGTTCTGGCCAGCCGGTGCGAAGGCTTCTCGGGAGCCGACATCGAGTCCCTGTGCAGGGAAGCCGCCCTAGCCGCCCTTCGAAGGGACAAGGATGCTGAAAAGGTATGCAGAAGAGACTTCGAAGAAGCCCTGCTGTCGGTCAAGCCGAGCATCTCGCCTCAGATGATGCGTGAGTATGAAAGAATAGGCGACATACTAAGGTCTTCGGAGAAGCCGCTGATGATGATCGGATGAAGAAGTTGATCAACTACTCAAAGGTCGTTGAGGTTTTGAGAAAGTCGGGTGGGAAGATGATGCTGCAGGCCTTGTACGACGATTTGAGGAGACACGAGCCTCGGGCTACTGTTCAGGAGCTTCTGCAGGCTTTGATGAAGCTTGAGATACATGGGAAGGTGAGGGTTTCGAGCTTGGATGAGGAGAGGAAGGTTGTGGAGCTTGTGGAGTCAGCTAGCTGAAGAACTCGTCCAAGCTTGTTGACTTTCTGACAGCTGCTTGACGCAGCTCTTCCAACGCTTTCTTCACCCTTTCCCTGGAGAAGTCAAACTCCTCGACAAGAAGCTCAACAACCCTCTCCTCAGAAAGGTCCCGGAACTCGACTCTGTAGTCGTCGGAGACCTGCGGGCTTCTGAACAACTGTCTGACGGCTTCGTAGTCGAAGTCAACCTCCACCACGCCAGCCTCCACCGCCTTCTCCAGAGACCCATGCTCCTTGACAATCTTAAGGGCTGTCTTCGGCCCCACTCCCCTCACCTGAGGAGAGTAGTCGGTGCCAACCAGAAGCCCCACGTCGATCAGCTGGTCTCTGGAGATGCCTAGGTCCGCTAGAAGCTTGTCGAGGTGGATTATCTCGGGTTCGACTTCGACGTACTCGTTTCGGCGTGGCAGCTTGCGTCTTCCCACTATCGAGAGGTTTCTGACTAGCCTCGGCGAGCCAAACAGAAGCGAGTCCATGTCCTGGGAACCAGATGCGTAGACTGAGCCTTTCGCAGCCATGTACGCCGCCTGCGCCTCTCCCTCGGCTGGAGCCATCACGCAC
This sequence comes from Candidatus Caldarchaeum sp., assembly GCA_025054795.1. GTDB lineage: Archaea > Thermoproteota > Nitrososphaeria_A > Caldarchaeales > Caldarchaeaceae > Caldarchaeum. The sequence continues at coordinate 6,852 of JANWZU010000067.1, read as the reverse complement.
GGAACCCCCATCGCCTTCAGAAGGTCGACGGCGCTCTCAACCATGTATCTCTCGAGGCTCGCAGCCCTCTGCGCATAACGCCTCGCCGCATCCAAATCACCTGACTCCAAAGCCTCCGCATACATCTTCCCAGCCTCCCTCCTAGCTGAAGCTCTCCTCTCCACAGTCTCCCTCTTCATCTCAGGCGGCCTTCCGTCAAACACGTAAACAGGCTTCAACCCTTCTTGGAGGAAGTTGACAGTGCGGAAGAAAAGGCCGCTGAGATGGCTCGTCACCCTTCCACGCCTGTCCATCAACGCCCTGCCGTCGGGGCCCCGGATTGTTGCGATAAACTGGTAGAGGATGTTGTAGGCGTCGATGGCTATCGACCTTCCTGAAAGCTTCTTTAGCGATGTTTTCTCGACGGCTGTCTCCGGGATGATGTCGCCCAGCTTTACACCCATTCCGTGCTTTTAGCATGTGAACCGAGTTATTTAACCAACTCTCACGATGTTCACTCCTAGCATCCAGAGTTGCATGATGCTGTGATCGTATAGGTTAAGGTTTCTTCTCTAACCCTCTGTCGGTGAAAGCTCGGCTACAGCAGCAGCCTCAGCCTCAGCTGCGGCTTTCTCCTTCTTCAGCTCAAGTTTCTTCAAAGCCACCAGATAGCCGGCTATCCTGTTCGAAAGCTTCTTGCTGTACCTTCCCTCCAGAACACGCCTGACAAGCTTCTTGTTCTCCTCGAAGCTCGTGGACACAAGGTTCGGGTTCTTCTCCTTAATCTCCTTGGCCAACGTCTTTATCTTACGGGTCCTCACCTTACCCAGAAGAGGTCACCGAGGGGTTTACAGCCTCTGCGTAGATTTAAAGATTAAGATGGATGGATGTTTAAGGGTTGGGGGAAGTGGCTGACGTTCTGCTGGTCTCTCCTACAAGCAGAGGAATAGGCGGCGTTGCTCAGCACGTCGCATCACTAGCCGACCATCTCAAGCGGAGAGGCTACAGAGTTTCCTTAATCTCCTCGGAGAACACGCCCATAGTCCAAGTCAAGGGTTTGAAGAACCCGTCGTTCATGCTAACGTCAGGCGTAAAAGCCTTGGCCGAGAAGGCTGAAGTGGCGCACGCCCACAACCTGCCTTCAGCTCTGGCGATGAAGACCTCTGCCGCAGGGCGGAGGGTTTTGACGCTGCACGGTGTTTACGCTGAGCAGATAGGCCTGCTGCACGGCGGCCTGCTGGGCGGCGCTGTCTCTGTGCTGGAGAGGGCTTTGCTGAGGTGGGCTGACGTGCTTACAACTGTTTCCCGTCAGGCGGCGGAGGCCTACAGGAAGCTCGGCTTCGAAGCAACCTACATCCCCAACGCCGTGGAGGTCGACGGCGATGTTGAGCCGTGCAGGCTTGGACAGCCTCAAGTCGTTTATGTCGGAAGGCTTTCGAAGGAGAAGAACGTCGAAGCGGTTCTGCAGCTGGCTCGGAGGATAGCTCAAGCAACGTTCGTGATAGTCGGCGACGGGCCTGAGGCGGCGAGGCTAAAAGCTATGTCGAAGGATATGAACAACGTCTTTTTCACGGGAGGGGTTAGCCGCAGAAAAGCTCTTCAGTACATCAAAGGCTCAGACCTGCTGGTTCTTCCGTCGCTGGCGGAGGGACTGAGCACTGTCCTCCTCGAAGCCATGGCCCTGAAGACGCCCGTCGTAGCCACCGACGTCGGGGGAAACACCGAGGTCGTTCAGCACATGCACACCGGGATGCTCGTCAACCCCGGAGATACAGAGGCTCTGGCGGAGGCCGTCTCACAGCTTCTCCATGACAGAAGGCATGCGGAGAAGCTGGCTGAAAACGCATACAAAACTTATCTGGAGAACTATTCGTGGAACGTCGTCGTCCCCAAGTACTTGGAGGTCTACGGCCTTGAGTAGAATGTTGGCTACAGGTGGAGCTGGTTTCATTGGGTCGAGGGTGGTGGCGAAGCTTTTGGAGCACGGCTACGAGGTTGACGTCGTTGACGACTTCTCGACGGGCGACATGGACAACCTGCCGACGCATCCGAGGCTAAGAGTCTTCAGACACGACATAACCGATGCGGGTGGTTTAGAAGACATGGTGGCGGGTGTAGAAGCAGTGTTGCATATGGCTGCGATACCGACGGTTCCGGAATGTGAAAAGAACGTGAAGAGGGCGTTCGAGGTCAACGTCAAAGGAGTTGAGAACATAGCCAAAGCCTGCGTAAACACAGGCGTGAAGAGGGTTGTTTTCTTCTCCTCAGCCGCCGTATACTCGGCGTCGGGGGTGGTGGGCGAGGAAAGTCCAGTGAAGCCGCTGTCGGTCTACGGATACACAAAGCTGGTTGCGGAGGAGATGCTTAGGTGTTTGAATGAGCAGAAAGGCATAGACACGACCGTCTTACGCATATTCAACGTCTACGGCAGGCTGAAACTCGGAAAAGGCAGTCTCGGCGTCGTCGACCAGTTCATCGCAGACGCCCTGTCCACAGGTTGCTTGAAGATATACGGAGACGGAGAGCAGGTGAGGGATTTCATACATGTCGACGACGTGGCTGAGGCCGTGTTGAAGGCCGTTGAGATGGCCGGTAGAGGGCATAGGGTCTACAACATCGGCTCTGGGGAAGGTGTTTCGATAGCGGAGCTGGCTCAGCTCGTCCAACAAACCGTTGGAACGAGGAAAATCAACGTAATTCACCTACCATCAAGGCCCAAAGACATTAAACACAGCGTGGCAGACGTCTCCAAGGCCGCCAGAGAGCTCGGCTTCCGACCGAGGCTCAATCTTAAAACCTACGTACAGCAGAGAGCCGGAGGATGAGTTGGCCGTGGTTCTGTCGGCTAAGATATTCGAGCTGAAGCAGCAGGCTTCGCTGGAGGAGGTGGCTGAGAAGCTGAAAGACCTCCGTGTTTCTGAAGTCCAGAGACACGGAGAGAAAGACTTCGAGCTCGCCACAGATGTCTCGGAGCTTGACCTGAAGAAAGACACGCTCTTCTGCACCTTCTCGAAGGACAAGGTCGTTTACATCAACCAGAGGGGAGGGCTTTCGCCTGTAGCCGCAACCGTGAAGGCTACGATTTTCTTCCAGAGGAGGAACAACAAAACCTACCTCACGGTCGTGCAGAACAAGCATTTCGCCAACTACGTAGCCAGCTTCCTCTCTCACCAGCTCTTCCTCAACTACCGAAGCATAGTTGAGGCGCGGATACCGCCTGAAAACCTCCAACGCCACCACGAAGCCAACCCAGAGGCAACCAAAGTAATCTTCTTCGACAGCCTCGACTACCCCGGAGTGGACAAGGTCGCACTCTACGGCAAGTCGCTGATATCGACTGGAAAGTACGAGGAGTATCTGGCCCACGGCAAGATATGGTATCTCGTCTTCTCCGTCAAAGGCTCCAACGCCGTCCTCGGCGTCACAAGGAACTGCGTCGTGGTCTCTTTCTCGAAGATGTCGGAGGGGCAGTTCATCCAGTACGTTCTTGAGAACGTGTTTCCGCTGCTCGGCTAGGCGAGGGCTTCTTTTGCGACCTCAGCCAGCTTCATGTAGACACGCTCCATTATGTGTGAGGCCAGCGAATCTGCTTTGGCTGGGTTGATGAGGTAGAGGGTCAGCCTAAGGGTTGCGTAGTCTCCCTCAACCTTCTCCACACGCACCTCTGGAGCCCTGTTCGGAGCCATCTCGCTCTTAGCCAAGTCGGTGCCTGTCTTCATCAGCACCAGCTTGGCGTCGGCCAAGCTTATCCGCCTGCCATCAACCGTTATCCTAACGGTCAAGACACCGGCCCCTGACTTGGTCATGTTAGCGAACCTCTCAGAGAGGAAGAGGTCGTTGGGTACTAGGATTTTCCTGAGGTCCGGCGTGGTCAGCTCCGTGTGTGTCGCAGCCACCTCCGATATACGGGCTGTCTGCCCGTCGAGAACAACGTAGTCCCCCTCTCTCAGCACCCCGGCGGCTTTCAAGGCGTCGCCTACGACCATCAGTTTGAAAGGCTTGAAGCAGGCGGCCAGCAGGACGATGGCCGAGGCCGCTAGGATGAAGGCTAGGGGCTGATGCTGCTGGTAGATGTTGAATATGAGAAGAGTTGAACCTGCAGCCGAAGACAACGCACCGCCAAGTCTCACCACTCCTCCGAGCCTTGTTGAAAGCAGGTCGGCCAACGGCCCTAGAAAAGCTCTGGCGACCACTAGAAACCCAAGCAGAATAGCAGGCCAGAGATAAGAAGGTGCAGCAGCCTCCGCCAGCATCCTGCGACGAGTTTTTCGACGGTGCTTTTACTCTTTCACATAGGCGCAGATGCCGGCGTTACCCTAGTATGTGTTAAGCTGTGCCCGCCGTATTTCAGCGTTCGAAGAAGCTTAAAGAATTCTCTCTCCCAAGCTCCGAAGTTTTGATGAGCTTAGCCGTCGGCGACTTGGCCTTTTTGATGACGTGGTAGCCGCAGAACGGGCACTGGGACTCGGCATGGCGGGTTAGCTTCTCCTTTTCAAAAACCTTCCCACATTTGACGCACTGGTAGAAGGTTCTCGACTCGAGGTAAGGCTCTCCCATGCTTTATTACGCAGCGTGGTCGTTGATAAACGTTAATTATTTCCCCGCCTCATCCTCGCACGGGTTGAAGAACCTAGGCTTAGCAGTTCTCGTGGTTTTGTCAGGAGCTGTTGTGATGTGCGTGGAGATGGCTGCCAGCAGGCTTCTCGCCCCTGTGTTCGGGAACACGATATTCGTCTGGGGGAGCTTGATAGGCGTTGTTCTGACGGCTTTGTCGGCGGGGTACGTGCTGGGCGGCAGGCTTGCAGACAGGGTGGCGAACATAAAAACGCTCGCCGCCATCGTCTTCACAGGAGGCCTCCTAACCTTCTCGATTCCCTACATCTCGCCCATGGTGCTGGAGGCTGTTGCCGAGGCTGGGCTGGATGAGAGGTTCGGGCCGCTTGTTTCCACAGCTCTGCTGATAGCTCCTCCAACCATACCTCTTGGAATGGTCTCGCCGTACGCCATCAAGCTCCTCTCAACAATCCGGAGCAGAGTGGGCTCGTCAGCCGGCGACGTTTACTCCCTCTCGACCGTCGGAAGCATAGCGGGAACCTTCATAACAGTTTTCATCCTCATCCCAAGCCTAGACGTCCGAACCGTCATACTCTCAGGAGGAGCTTTGCTGATGGCTGTCTCAGCACTCTACCTCTCCAAGATGTCTAAGCTGATAACCTTGGCCCTGTTCATGATGGTGTTGACGCCGGCCGGCTACTTGGTTCAGTCCGTCGCCGCTTCAGGCGGGGAGGTGGTGTACGTCAAGGAGACGCTTTACAACAGCCTCGTCGTCGTAAGACAGGACGAAATTCTGACGCTTTACCTCAACGGTCTGCCCCACAGCGCAGCCTCCGTCAAAAACCCATACTCGCTCGTCTTCCCCTACACACGTTTCTTCGAGCTCGGACCAGCCCTCAGCCCCAACGCCACCAACGCGCTTTTCGTAGGCGGAGGTGGTTTCTCAGGTCCGAAATACTTCCTGAAAAACTACCCCAACATCCGGGTCGACGTCGTCGAGCTCGACCCCGACGTCGTAGATGCTGCGAGAAGGTTCTTCATGCTGCCTGAGGACAGCAGGCTTAGAGTGTTTGTGGAAGACGGCAGAACCTTCCTCCAGAGAGGAGGAATGGTTTACGACGTTGTTGTCATGGACGCCTACGCAAAAACCTACTTCCCCTTCCACTTGATGACGCTTGAGTTTTACAGGCTGGTTAGGCAGAGGATGTCGGACGACGGCGTGCTTGTAATCAACTTGATAGCTTCTTTGACCGGCGACACCTCGGAGATCTTCTGGTCCGAGTACAAGACGGTTGGGGAGGTTTTTGAGAAGCTGTTTGTTTTCAAGGCCTCCGAGTTCTCAGGCGGAAGCGTGCAGAACCTCATCCTCGTAGCATGCGCCTCAGCATCATGCAGTTTAGACGGTGTCGAGGCACGGGTTAAGGATTCTTGGCTGGCTGCGAAGGTTAGGACGAACCTGTGGACAGCCATCCCGTCTCTCGAAGAATACACCACGCTAACCGACGGATACGCTCCTGTGGAGAGGATGATAAACCCTGTCACGGGGAAGCCCTACTCCGTTGAGCTTGAAGGATACGGCGGAAGCCTTCCCACCCTGTTTTACGCAGGAAGCAACGCCTTCTCCCTCACGGCTGTGTTTACTGCGTTGGCTGTTTGGTTTCTCAGGCTCTTCTGGAGAAACCCCTAAAAACATCCGGCGCATGCTATCTGTAGGGTTGCTGTTTCACGACCGAGTGGACGCCGGCCGCCGCCTAGCCAAGCACCTGAGTAAAAGGGTTCAGGGCGAGTGCGTGGTTTTAGCGATACCCCGTGGAGGCGTCGTGGTAGGGTACGAGGTTGCCAAGATGCTCAACTGCCCGCTCGACGTCGTGATTTCGAGGAAGGTCGGCGCACCCAGCCAGCCCGAGCTTGCTGTCGGAGCAGTCGCAGAGGACGGCACGCTTTTCGTCGACGAGGAGATAGCTAGAGTCGTCGGAGCTGCTGACGAATACATCAGGCAGAAGGCTGCTGAAGAGAGCTGGGAGGCTCGAAGGAGGGCTGAGGTTTACAGAGGCGGGCGGCCGATGCAGGAGCTGAAAGGCCGGACTGTCATTCTGGTAGACGACGGCTTGGCCACAGGTTTGACTATGAAGGCCGCTGTGCACATGGCCCGCAACAAGCATGCTGAGAAGATAATTGTGGCGGTTCCTGTGGCTCCGCCGGAGACGGTTGAGAAGCTGAAGAAGCTGGCCGACGAGGTTGTTTGTCTAGAGACTCCTGCGGATTTTTTCGCAATAGGCCAGTTCTACGAAAGGTTTGAGCAGCTGAGCGACGAGGAGG
>JANWZU010000059.1 GCA_025054795.1 Candidatus Caldarchaeum sp. | reverse complement strand
AGCTCAACCCATCTCTCGACGACACGTGTGTACACAGGGTTTATCTTCAGAGAAGTGTGGGTTTTCGCCGTGTTCTCCAGCGCTTGGTGGTCGGTGTCTGCGATGAAGACCTCCGACAACCCCAGCCTCTCGGCTGCTGCTACGGCTTCGGCGGGGCTGCCGACTAGAAGAACCCGGCCCTTGACCTCTGTTTTTGCAAGCGCTTCTGCTATGTTCATCCGCTCAGCACCAGCCGGTAGTAGGGTCTCATAGGGCCCTGCTGTCCGTCCACGTAAATGCCCTTGTGCTCCAAGTAGTGCTCGACTGCGAGGACTGTGTTGTTCCGGCCTATGCCTGACTGTTTGAACCCTCCCCAAGGCATCTCTACTGGAAGCGTGTAGTAGGTGTTTACCCAGACGGCGCCGGCCTTGACCTTCTCAGCCGTTCTCAAAGCCTTTCCCGTGTCGTTGCTCCACACTCCAGCAGCCAGCCCGTAGACCGTCGAGTTAGCCAGCTCAACAGCCTCCTCCTCGCTCCCAAACTCCGTGACAGTCAGCACGGGGCCGAAGATCTCTTCTTTGAAGAGCTTGCTGTCGGGCGGTGTGTCGTCGACAACCGTCGGCTCAACGTAGTTGCCTCTTGAGAACAATCCGCTCGTTATTCTTCTTCCGCCGGTGATTATCTTCAACCCCTCCGAATCCGCAGCCCCTACGTATTCGAGGACTTTCTCCATCTGCTCACGGCTGACCAAGGGCCCCATGTCGCTGTTCTCGTCAAGCTGATAGCCCACACGTATGCGCTTCACCCTGTCCACAACCATCCTGACGAACTTCTCCTTGACCGTCGACTGCACGAGAAGACGTGAGCCTGCTGCGCACGACTCGCCGTTGTTTGCGTACGCTCCGTAGACGACGGCGTTGGCTGCTCTCTCGAGGTCGGCGTCCTCGAAGACTATGTTGGGGTTTTTGCCCCCCAGCTCCAGCACAACACGTTTTAAAGTGCCGGCGGCAGCCTCCATAATCCCCTTACCCGTCGAGGTCTCACCCGTGAAGTTAACCACGTCAACCTTCTCGCTTCTGACAAGCTCACGGCCAACCGTAGCACCGCTCCCCGTGACCACGTTGAAAACACCTTTCGGAGCTCCGGCCCTGTGAAGCATCTCAGCCAGCTTAACGGCTGAAACAGGCGTGTGTGAGGCTGGCTTCACGACGACCGTGCATCCAGCCGCTAGTGCTGGAGCAACCTGTCTGCAGAGTATGACGAGCGGGAAGTTCCACGGCGTTATCGCCGCAACCACTCCAGCAGGCTGCTTGACTATGGCGACCAAGTCCCCCGTCTTCAGCACTTGGCTTGTGCCGATAAGCTTGTCGGCGACCCCTGCGTAGAACTCGAGAATCTCAGCGGACCTCGGTACGTCTCCAAGCCTGCTTGTTCTGATGGTCTTGCCTGAGAAGAGGCTCTCCACGACAGCCAGCTTCTCAGCGTTTTCACGGATGATTTCAGCGGTCTTGAACAGCACACGGGACCTTAGCTTGTGGTCCGTCGTCCAGCCTCCGACATCCCGGTCGAAAGCATCCCGGGCAGCGTCCAGAGCACGCCCAACATCACGAGAGCCGTCGGCTACAACGCCTATCAGCCTACCGTCATCCCCCGGGTCGAACCTTTCAGAATACCTGCCCGAGGAGGGCTTGACCAACTCGCCGTCGATGAACAAGTCAACGACGAAAGGCGTTTCAAACATGTTTAACAGCCCTGAGAAACAGTAGATAAAGATATTCCAAGTGGGCAAGCTCTCGGAACAGTATTAATGATGCTGGTTGGCAGGCCTTGCAAATGGCTGTGCTGGATGCTCGGCTGGGCGGGTTGGTTGTGTCGTCGTTGCTTCTGGCTGGTCTGTTGATAAGGGGAAGGTATCCGAACGTCCCCGTATGGTCTGTGATGATGGGCGCCATGTTCCTAACACTCTCGCTAGGCCTTGTAGCAGTCGACGAAGCCGTTGCAGCGATAGACTTCGACGTAGTTTTCTTCCTCATCGGCATGTTCGCCCTCGTAGGTTTAGCCGAGTCCTCAGGCCTGCTCAACTACATGGCTTCCGCAGCCCTGTCGGTCTTCAAAAACGCCCACACCATGGTCGTAGGGTTTTCACTTGTGTTCGGAGTGATGGCCGCCTTCTTCGTCAACGACACAATCGCCTTGATGGGGCCTCCGATAGCAGTCCTGCTAGCCAGAGCCGTGGGAGACAGGTATGAAGCCTCTTTCCTGCTTCTCTGCTACGCCATAACGGTGGGGTCGGTGATGACGCCTCTCGGCAACCCCCAGAACATGCTGATCGCAGTACAGTCGGGGATGACGACGCCGTTCATAGCCTTCCTAACACGGCTGACCGTCCCAACCCTTGCCTCGCTCCTGCTGCTCGGCCTTTACATCATCAAGGTTTACAGAATTGAGAGGAAAGTCGTGGCGACGGTAGCTGTCCCAGCTGAAGCGTTGACGTCGAAGAGAGACGCATACATAGCCGCCGTGGGAATATCGTCGACAGTGCTCGCTTTACTCGTCAACGACGTGCTCGCTGCAACGGGCCAGCCTCACATATCCAACAGAGGCCTGATACCGTTCATAGCCGCAGCGGCGGTATGGCCTTTCGTCTCAAACCCACGTGAACTCCTCTCAAGAGTTGACTTCGGAACCGTGCTGTTCTTCATCAGCATGTTCATAACCATGGACGGCGTCTGGAGGTCTGGTCTGCTTCAAGAAATACTCGCCTTCTTCCCGAAAACCAGCCTAGAAGGTGATGCAATCTTCACCACGGTTTTCGCATCGCTGGCCTTCAGCCAACTAATCAGCAACGTCCCGTTCGCAAAGCTCTACACAGAATATTTGAAAGACTTAGGCGCCACAGGCCTTGACGAAAAACTCTGGCTAACTCTGGCCACATACTCCACGCTAGCGGGAAACCTGACCATCCTAGGCGCCGCCTCTAACATAATCGTGCTGGAGGTGTTGGAGAAACGCTACAAGCAGACAATCTCGTTCTGGAGGTTTCTCAAAGTAGGAATGCCCACAGTAGTCTTCACGTCAGCCATCTACCTCCCGTTCCTACTTCTATAACAATAAAAACCGCTAGACAGACATCCATCCATGATAAGGGGTGGGAAATGGTCTGAAGAACAGAAATACGAGGTCGTCAAGTCAAGCATAGGCAACGCCATAATCAACCTCAAGCTTCTCGTAGACTTCCCTCTTATCAAGCAGATGGAATTGATGACGGACGACGAGCGGCAAACCCTTCTGACAGCCATAGAAGTCGTGAAAAACATAATGAAGCGGGCGAAGGACAAGGGAATAATGAAGTGAACAGATAAATCGCTGAAACAAGGTAGACGAAGAGGTTGGAGCTGCTTTCGGCGGCAGTGCTCACGGTTTTAGCCTTCCTTTCCTCGGTCGTGGGAGCCATAATAGGGGCGGGAGGCGGGTTCGTCTACACCCCGCTCCTGACTCTGATGGGCTACTCCCCCAAGGAAGCCGTCTCAACCAGCTTGGTTATGGTGTTTTTCAACTCGGTCTCAGCATCCTACGTATACCACAGGCAGGGACGGATGAAAATCAGGGACTCCATCTGGCTGGGTTTAGCGACGCTGCCGGGGGCCGTGCTGGGCTACGCCGTCCTCGCATCGGTCAACATCAACCTCTTCAGGCTGTTGTTCGGCCTGTTCATGACTGCGGTCTCATCCTACCTGCTCGTCAGGCTTGTAAAAAACAACCAAGCAAAAGAACGGCAGAACGCCGAAGTAAACGTCAGAAAAACAATCCTCCTCTCCCCCCTAATAGGAATGCTGGCAGGCTCGTTCGGAATAGGAGGCGGGATACTGATGGCGCCGGCTCTGATTCACATGGCAGTACCCACCCACACAGCCACAGCGGTAAGCCAATTCATAACCATCTTCTCATCGTCGTCGGCTCTTCTCATAATCTCAGCCAACAGCCCCCCTCCTTTGGTTTCGGCTGTTCTCGTGGCTGTGGCTGGCTTGGTCGGCGGGCAGGTCGGCGCCGTGATAAGCAGAAGCCTGAGAGCCAAGATAATCAGAGCCGTGATAGTTTCGGCCTTAATGGTTGTCGGAGTGAACATGCTGCTGAGAAGCGGCTTTCTCTGAGAAACAGCTGTGAAAGTTTTTATTCTGCCAAACAGTCGTCTATACTGCCTGTAAAGGCCAGCGATGCTATCAAGGTGTATGAGTTGTACCAGCCTAGAAACCCGAATGTGCTGAAGACCGGGACAACCACGGTAGGCATGGTCGTCAAAGACGCCGTAGTGGTGGCCACCGACACAAGGGTGACTGCAGGGTTCTTCGTAGCCCACAGAAGAGGTAAGAAAGTCTTCCCCCTGGCCAAGCACGCCGCCATCACCATAGCCGGACGCGTAGCCGACGCCCAATCTCTCATAGACCTACTCAAAGCCAACATAAACTACTACCAGATAATCCGTGAGACGCCGATGCCGATAAACGCCATCGCAAGGCTAACCTCCAGCATCATGTTCGGCTCACGGTACTTCCCCTACTACGCCCAGCTTATTCTGGCAGGAGTAGACGACCAAGGCCCCCATCTGTTCAACCTCGACCCCTTCGGCTCCGTAACCGAGGAGAAGCTCATCGCCACAGGGTCGGGAAGCCCGGTCGCCTACGGAGTGCTGGAGCCTAACTACAGGGAAGACCTTGACTTCAAGCTAGCTCTGGAGCTTGCCTTCCAAGCTGTTTCCGCCGCCATAAGGAGGGATGCGGGCAGCGGGGACAGCGTGGATGTGGCTTATGTTTTGAAAGACAAGGGATATGGTGAATTATCGCTGGATGAGAAAACCCCACTCTACAGGAAGTACTTCACCTACCTTCCAACTTAACTCGGTGAAAACTTAGTTGAACTCGGCTGAGAGGCTCAGGACTGAGCTGCTACGGTACTTCATGTCGCTGGACACCGCCGAGCCAGCGATCTCTAGGATAGAGTATGAAGGGCCGAGAATAGCCATCTACACCCAGAGCCGTGAAGTCTTCAGAGACAGAGACAAAATAGCCCGGGACCTAGTCACGTTAATCAAGAAACGATTCATCATAAGGCCTGACGAGCAGCTGCGAAGGCCGAAGGAGGAGGTCGAGGAGATAATCAGACAGGCTTTAGGAGACGGGTACAGGCTCATCTTCGACGAACCGCTCGGCGAGGTTGTGATAGAGTCGAGCGACCCACGCATCACGAACATCGACCGAACAGAGGTCTTGAACAAGCTGGTTGAGGAAACGGGATGGGTGATACGGATTCTGCGAGAGCCTCTGATGCCCTCTAAAACCATCGACAGAATCAAGCGCTATACTTTCTGGGATACTGAGGAGAAGCTGAAAACTCTGCAGGAAATCGGCGAGAGAGTGTTCAGGTCTCAGGTCTTCGAGTCTAAAGACGTGAGGATTACGATTTTAGGCGCCGGCAGGCAGGTTGGGCGTTCATGCCTTCTCCTCCAGACCAGCGAGAGCACCATCCTCCTCGACTGCGGGCTCTCAGCCGGAGCATCCTCGCCCACAAGCTTCTTCCCACGCCTAGACCTCGTGCCCAACCTTATTGAAAGCCTCGACGCCGTCATCGTCTCCCACGCCCACCTCGACCACGTAGGTCTGGTGCCCTACCTCTACAAGTACGGCTATAGAGGCCCTGTCTACGCCGTAGAGCCGTCCATCCCCCTGATGGCCTTGGAGCAGCTTGACTACGTATCAGTCGCCGGCAAGGAAGGCAGCTTCCCACCATACACCGAGACAGAGATAAGACTGGCTCTGCAGAGAAGCTTCCCATTACGCTACGGAGTTGTGAACAACATCACACCCGACGTCCGAATCATGTTCTACAACGCAGGCCACATCCTCGGCAGCGCCGCAGTCCACATACACATAGGCGAGGGCCTCCACAACATCGTCTACACAGGCGACTTCAAGTACGAGAGGTCTACGGCCCTAGACCCTTGTGCGTCGAAGTTTCCAAGGCTGGAGACCTTGATTATGGAGAGCACTTACGGAGCCACTCCCGTGCCGTACACGCTTGAGCAGAGCGAGGCAATCTTGGCTGAGAAGATAACCTCGACAGTCAACAAAGGCGGTAAGGTAATCATCCCCGTTCCAGCGATAGGCAGGGCTCAGGAGATACTGCTGGTTTTGAACAAGCTGCTGGCTGAGGGCAGGCTGGCTGAAACCCCTGTCTTCCTAGACGGTCTTGTCGTCGAAGCTACAGCCATACACACAGCCTTCCCCGACTACTTCACAGCCGAGCTGCAGCAACGCCTCAGAGAAGGAGATAACATCTTCCTCTCCGAATACTTCACACCCGTCAAAAGCGAGCAACAGCGTGAAGAGATACTCGAGTCCAAGGGCCCGGCTGTGATTGTCTCTACCTCGGGGATGCTTGAGGGAGGGCCTGTGCTGAAGTATCTGAAGGGTTTTGCCGGCGACGAGAACAATTTGCTTGTGTTCGTAAGCTATCAGGTCGAGGGCACGCTGGGCAGAACAATTCTGAAAGGCGTGAGGGAGGTGATGCTGAGGAACGAGGAGGGGAAGGCTGAGCCGCTCAACGTCAAGATGCAGGTGGAGAAGGTCGACGGCTTCTCAGGCCACTCCAGCCGCCAGCAGCTCATCAACTACGTCAGACGAATAAACCCTAAGCCACGCAACATAATCCTCGTCCACGGCGAGGAGGAAGCAGTCGACAGCCTAGCCGCAACTCTCGCAAGAACAACCCCCGCCACAATCTTCACACCCCACAACCTAGAAACAATATCACCCGTCAACTAACACGGCAGGCAGCATGACGCTCAAAAGATTCGATGCGTTCGGGCTGGGGCCATGGGTGCTACGATTCACAAGATAACTGTTATCGACAACGCTGGAAACTCGGCGAGCGACACAAGCGACGCAACATTTACGGTCATAAGTTAAGATTTCACACAACGTCTGCCAGACCGCCACACAACGCTCAAGCCTGCATCATCCGCCAGCGTTGTTGGACGCAGGTGAATACTTTTATAAACTGCTTCAGAGCAGGTAAACCGAGTTGTCTGCAGACGTCTCCCTCAAAGTCCTCTCAAAAAGCCTCGGCTCAAAAGTGCTTGTAAGGCTGCGGAACGGCAAAATCCTAAGAGGCCTGCTGAAAGGCTACGACCAGCACATGAACATCGTCCTCGAAGACACCGACGAACTCGTAGACGAAAACACACAGAACAAGCTCGGCACGATAGTCGTCAGAGGAGACAGCATAATCATGATATCCCCCTCCTAACAGGAGTCTGAACCCTTTAATTATGGGCTTCAACCCCTAGATGGGACAAGGCCATGGTCAAAGGCACACCTTCGATGGGAAAGTTCAACAAACCGCAGCACATACGATGCCGCAGATGCGGCCACCGCTCCTTCCACAAATCCAGAAAACGATGCGCCCACTGCGGGTTCCCCTCACCCAAGTGGAGAAGCTACCGCTGGATAACTCCCAAAAAACGCTGAAATACATGTTTTAGCCTCTGGTAAACCTGCAAGAACCATGATTATGGAGTCCGCTAAGTTCTGTCGTGGAAGTTAATTTTAACTAAGTTAACCATGATTAACTTATAAATACGACGGCCACATACACAGACAGATATGGACGCGATGGACTTGGCGTTGGAGTGGGCGAAGAAAAACGAGGTTGTCTCAAACCCTTTCAGAGCGCTTTTGCTCGCAGTAATAGTAAGCAGAGGTAAAGCCTCGTGGAACGAGGTTAAAGAGGTGTTGGAATAGGTTTGGGGCGAGTTTAACCCCAACACGCTGGTCTTTCACCTGAATCGACTGGTCGACGCTGGGCTGGTGGAGAGAATCCCAGCGGGCAACCGACACCTGTACAAGCCTACGGAGGAGGGTGTCAGAAGGACGAAAACACAGGCCCGTGAGCTTCTAATGAAGCTCGGTGAGCTAAATGGTTAAACAAGAGGAACTGCCGCAACTAATAACCACAGTAAAATCACTCATAGCGCAGTCCCGTAATATCCTCTTCCCAAGCATAACTCTATACGTAGAAATATCAAAAATAGAAGAAACAGGCGATTCGGTAATCATAGAGGGAAGATGGAGCCATTTTCCAGAGGGCGGATATTTCAGTATGAAGATAAAGAAGGATGACAGAAGCATTCTGTCGTTCAAGCTTGAGGAAAGGCGTCTTGTTTGAGGATTATACTGTTGCTGGGGAGCTACGATCCCGAGACGACAAAAATCTTGAAAAGCCTACGAGAGTTTATCGCCGAACGGTTTGAACGGGATGAGTTGTATGCGTTAATGCTTGAGAACGTTGACATTTATCAAAGCGAAAAAGTCGATGTTGTTTTAGAGAGGCTGTCTGACCGGAGGGCCACGCTGATGGTGTTCAACAAGAAGTCAGAACTGATAGACGTCGAGGATGTTGAATTCGAAGATGATGTAAGCGGAATAATGAGAGAAAAATACGGCGTCGAATCCTTCATCAAGACACCGGTTTTAGAAAAGTTGAGACTGCTTGCTTCAGCCGCATGGCTAGTTTTTCTCATCAGACACCTCGAGCAAACGAGAGGAGGCGAACTAATCGAATTAACTTACATATCAAATTTTTGCAGAGACAGAATTTTCCTCTTGAAAAAGGAAGGCGTGAAACTTTCAACCATGGTTGAAGAACTTATTGAAGCATTCAAGATAAACCTTCGTACCTACGTCGAACTTCGGGAGCTTTTCGACACCGTCGAGAGAAT
>JANWZU010000137.1 GCA_025054795.1 Candidatus Caldarchaeum sp. | reverse complement strand
GATTCGGCGGCCTCGACGACGGGGCTCGACATCACATCCCTCACCCGAACCTCTTCGAAGAGGGCCGTTGGTTTGACCATCTTCTCCCCAAACCAATAATCTGTTCTAACGATTAATAAGCTTGTTCATAGCGTAGACGGAGCAACGCCCATAAGTTATCTGCGACGCCAACGACTCTACCTGTTCCCTTGAGGGGGTGGTGTTCAAAAGGTTGAAAACCTTAAATGCGGCCTCCTCCGCTCTGGTTTTACCGGGCCTGAGCTCAGCCAGCGCTCCGCCGCTTCTCTCAGCAGTCAGGTATGGGACTACGGTTAAAGCCCCTTCGTTTTTGACGACAGCCAGACGGAGCTCGGTTGACACAAACTTCTTCCTCCCGTAGACCATGAAAGAGCCCTTTGGAAGAAACTCGCCTGAAGGAGGTGTGAAGGAAACCTGATCAGCCGAAACACAGTAGACGGAGGCCGTTGAAAACATCTCCCTCCAAGCCCTGCTGTAGCAGGCAGTGAACTGAGCGGCTTCCTCGACGTCTGCCTCAGCGGCTTTGTTCCCCTGCTTCAACACCGTCGCAGGAGAGCCGGGCAGTTCGGCGTGCAGCACGATGTCGTCGCTGGATAGATGCTGTTTCAAAAGCTTTACGTTAGACCGGCTGTCCTTGCCCGACATAACTCTAAACCCTCCAGAGGTGACGAACTCTCTGAAAGGTCGCTTAACAGCCTTCATGACGGCAGGCTTGGACGGAGGTTTTCTAACCTCGACGGAGTCTCTCTCGGCGGCGAGCCTCTGTATCCTCATTCCGATTGTTTCAGCTTCGGAGACGAGCTTGTCAAAGGACTTTTTCAGGGTTTTGAGCTCATCGTAGAGCTTTCCCAGTTCTCTGTGCATGGATGAACCACGTTTGAACACAATCTTCGACTCTCCAAACCGTAGGTGGAGGCTGTCGTTCTGTAGCTCGGCTTCGCAGCCTATGGCTGAGGCGACGGTCTCGGTTTTTTGATGCGGGTTTTCCCAGAAGTCTTGAAAGATGTAGATGCTTTGGGCGACCTTGGTAGTTATGCTCTCCAAATCCTCTATTCTTCTTCTCAGCTTTTCAGCGACGAAAAGCTTGTCGCTTCTTTCTTTCTCAAGAGACTGTATCTCCTGCTGTATGTTTTTCTTTTTCTCCTCCGCCTTCTTCTTCTCAACTTCAAGCAGGTAGGCATCCAAGACAGCGTCGCAGAAACTCGTTTTTTCAACGAAATCAATTCCCTCGAGTGAGATCAGTTCCACAGGACTTGGAACTCCGTCTACCCCTCTGAGGTACAGCCTTGGTTTCGGATTCAACATCCCTTCAAAAATACTCTTTAAGGCAGCTGAGATTCTCTGTTTCTGATCCTCTGTCAAGCTTGATGTTTTTGCTTTTTTCTCCACACCAGCACGGGCCAGCGTCTCCTCGGCGTACTTTCCCCCGAGTCCGAGGTCTCTGGAGAGCGAGGCTACTATAGGCGAACCCGGGTTGAGCTTGTCGAGAAACTGCGACGGCTCCATCGAAGGAGTGATGGAGAACCTTTCAGGTGGAGGAGTGTATACAACCCCTTTTCTAACAGTTCTTTCAGCCGACGCAAAGGCTTCCGAAACCCACTCCACCTTGTTGTCTCTGAGAAGTAAGACGAGGCCCGGAGGAAGCAACTCGACGACTAGGCGGAGGCCTACGTTCTCTAGAACTATGTCGACTATCCTCTCAAAGCCTCGCTGACTAATGGTTTTCACTTTAGCACCCTCTATCAAACGCCTTAGCTGCAGAATGTTTGGTGAAGGCTCAGAAGGTTTTGGGAGTGGATTAGTTGTGTACGTGATTAGGGAACCCGGAACCAACAGCAGCTCGAATGTCTGAAAGCCGGGCTTGAAAAGTTTGAGTATGAGTGTTTTTCCTTCAGCTTGATATATGTTTTTAATGAATGCGCCCTCGACCATGGGCCTCAGCTCCTTGACGACGATCCCTAACTCGGCCGAGTTCAGCATCTGCTCCATTCCTACATGAAGAAGGTTTGATTAAAACCCTTGAAAACCAACCTGCCAACCTTAAATTCGTGGTTTGAAACGGTAAGCCGAGGGCTGTGCGGTTCGACTACGTTTACTGGATAAAGGTGTTCACAGCAGCTGTTTACGGGTACGCTTCCGCTTTTGCGACAGCTGTGCTAAACTCACCGTTGTACACCTACGCCTTGCTTTTTCTATCAGCGCTGCTGTACGTTGCTGTGGCCGAGGCTCTCTGGCGAGCTGGCGGCTCGTCCGTACGGAGGCGTCAGTCTTATTTGAACGGAGTCGGCGGGTTCGCAGGAGTTTACCTGCTTACATGGCTTCTGTTTTTCAACCTTCTGACGTAGACGTTATCTTAACAGGCTTGGGCAGCTTCTTCAGAGACTCAAGAACAGCTATCCATGCTTCGAAAAACCTGTCGTCTCCTCCAAGCAGCTTCGCAAACTTATCCATGGAACGTCTAATTTCAGCCTGCCTCTTCCGAAACTCCTCGTTTAGGAAAAGCATGTAGAGGAGTGAGTCTCTGTCTTCACCGACGTAAGACTGGTAAATCCCTTTGAGCGCATGTATGTATCTACCGTCTTCCGGATGCTTCGTCTCCAGCTGGGCTAGAATTTTCTCGGCCTCGCTAAGTTTGTTCCTGAATAGAGCGTCTAGGAAAGACTCCGTCTCCTTAGGTGAAACGGGCATCATCTATCACGCTCGTCGACATCCTCTACGCCGTTCTCAGTTATCTGGAAAACAGCCTCGCCTTCAGGGAGGTAAGGGCTTGAAATCAGCCTTGCAATCCTCACTCTTTTACCCGAAACCTTGCGGAGAAGCACTCTGTTGTGGCTTGTGTGTCCGACGACATGCCCACCAATCGGGTAGACGGCTGATGTGCTGAAGATGTCGTCGGGCTTGGACATCACTTGGTTTGTCGCAACGGCTGCTGCGTTGAAAGCCCGGGCCAGCCTCACGATTCTGTGCATGTGTTTGTTGAGCTTCTGCTGCCGTTCTGCAAGCATCTGCCTACCAAGATACTCGCTCCGGAAGTGGGCGGTCAAGGAGTCGACTATTATCAGCTTTACGCCCTTTTCCTTGATTATTTTGTCGGCTTTTTCGATGAGGAGCATTTGATGGTCGCTTGTGTAGGCTTCCGAGTAGATGATACGGTCCATCGCTTCATCGGGGTCTAGGCCGAGATGTCTCGCCATCGAGACTATTCTCTCAGGTCTGAAGGTGTTTTCGCTGTCTATGTACAGGGCTGCTCCGTCCAACCCTCCCCTCCTAACGGGGAGCTGGACGTTAACGGCCAGCTGATGGCATATCTGAGACTTCCCCGTCCCGAACTCCCCGAAGAACTCTGTAATCGCCTGCGTCTCAACACCCCCGCCCAGAAGCATGTCAAGCCTAGCGCTCCCCGTAGTTATCCTCCCTATCGAAGTCTTGACATCGGCAAGCTCTCTCGCAGTCACCCACGTAATTTCTATGCTTTCCCTAGCGGCTGAAATAACTTCAGAGGCGTGTTTCTCTTCAAACCCGGCGGCAACAAGCTCCGCTAAAGTAGCCGTGGCTACAGACTCAACAGTAGTGTATCCAAGCTCCCTTAGCCTGTCAGCCAGCTGCTTGCTCATACCGGGCAGGTCTTCCAAGAATATGTACCGCTGCTCCTTCAACCTAGTTTACGCAATTAGAGCTCTGTGGAATTATAAAAACTAATAGTCGACGGCTATCATCAAAGAACCGATGAAAGCGGTTTTAATAGTGCTGGACGGCCTCGGAGACAGGCGATGCAAAGCTTTAAACGGTCTCACCCCTCTACAGGCTGCGAGCCCCACTCTGCTCGACCGTCTCGCAGCTGAGGGTGAAACAGGTTTGGTCGATGTCGTCTCCCCGGGCGTGCCCAACGGCAGCGACACGGGGCATCTCGCTCTTTTAGGCTACGACCCTTACAAATACTATACGGGTAGGGGGCCGTTCGAAGCACTCGGAGCAGGAATTGAGCTGAGTCCCGGCGATGTTGCTTTGAGATGCAATTTCGGCACTGTGGACCATAGCTACGTACTAATCGACCGCCGTGCCGGCAGAATCTCTTCTGAGGAGGCGGAGGAGTTGGCCTCTTCGATTTCCGAGAATGAGGTTGAAGGTGTAAAAGTAATTTTCAAACATACGGTCGAGCACAGAGGCGTAGTCGTCCTAAGGGGAGGAGGCCTTTCCTACAGAATATCAAACGTAGACCCACATGCTACAGGCACGGTAGTCAGTATGCCGAAGCCTCTTGACGGAAGCAGGGAAGCGAGGCTAACGGCTGAGGTTTTGACAAGGTTCCTGACCGAGGCCAACAAGAAGCTAGCAAGCCATCCGGTAAACGTCAGAAGAGTTCAGAAAGGTCTTCCGCCGGCTAATTTCATCCTGACGAGAGGGGCAGGTGTTAAGCCTGAAATTCCTAGCTTCGAGTCTAAGTATGGTTTGCGTGGAGCGGTCGTCGCCGGCGGCGCCCTGTACAAGGGTGTATGCAAAGCCGCTGGACTGGACGTCATAGAAGTAGAGGGAGCAACTGGAACAGTGAACACAAACCTTGGGGGCAAGGTGGATGCCACTTTGGAGCAGCTGAAGAGCCATGACTTCATACTTCTTCACGTTAAAGCCACGGACACGCTCAGCCACGACAAAAAGCCCGTCGAGAAAGTAAACATGATAAGAAAAGTCGCCCAGGCGTTTGAAAGGCTTTATAAGGAGCTGCCGCCGAACACGCACTTGGCTTTGACCGGCGACCACACAACACCTTCCGAGATAGGAGACCACAGAGGCGACCCCGTGCCTCTGCTTATTTGGGGGCCGGAGGTTAGAGGAGACTCTGTCTCCATGTTCAACGAGATTGCATGCAGCCGTGGAGGGCTGGGCAGAATCAGAGGAGTCGACGTCATGCCAATACTGGCCAACTACATAGGCGCCCTAGAGATGTTCGGGGAGTGACCGGAGCTAGGATACCTATCACAGTAAGGGTTGAGGGGTTGCCGGATGTCGATGGAGAGCTTTACAGGTTTGCGGCGCCGCTGACCGTGGCAGAGTTCGTCAAACGCATGCCTGTCGAAGGCTTCGTAGCCCGATGGCCGGCGGCCGTGTACATCTTGACAGACGTTCAGAGGGGGGTTGAGAAAACAACGCCCAAGCTGAAAGCCGGCGACATTTTCTACTGGCCTCCTGAGCGTGTCTTTGGAATAGCTTTAGCGGAGCATGCTCCAAGGTCTCAAACGTTGAAAATAGGCTCTGTGGGAGAAGGGTACGCTGTCGTTGAGAAGGCTAGGGTTGGCTCTCGGATGCGGGTTTTTTTGAAGGTTTCCTAGCTTTTTTGGGCTTTTCTTCAGCCGCCGCTGGAGCTGAGGCGGTTGGGGTAGAGGTCTTCGAAACAGGCTCGTAAACTCTAATCCTGTTGACACCTACGACCTCCCTTAGCAGACCGTTGGACACAAGCGTCCGCAGAAGAGCCTTAGCCACCGAAACTCTTACCTTCAACCTCTCTGCAAAGACAGCCGGCGTCACTACTTTGAGACCAGCCAAGGCGCTTCTAACCTCCTCGTCTGACGGCACGACAACTTTGAGCACGCCCTTCTCTACCACCTCTTCCTTCTTCTCCCCTGCTTTCTTCCTCTCTGACTTCTTCTGCTCCCCGCTCACGGTGCGAAAAATAACATCCTTCATTTATTAAGGCTTAAACCCAGCCCTCCAGAACATCAGAGCGGGAGGAATGTTCTATAAACCGTCCGTTAAATACCTCGGCCATGTCGCCATCGTGAGAGCGCCCCTCGAGAGCGGAGAAAGTCTTGAGAAGTTTGCCTCTCAAATTCTATCCAGCAGTCCGAGGGTCAGGACAGTTGTTGTGGTGGAAGGTGTTGAGGGAGTTTACAGAACTCCACGTATAAGGAGCATATTCGGCGAGCCGTTGACAGAGACTTTTCATAGGGAAAATGGGATTGCTTACAAACTTGACGCATCGAGCTTGATGTTTTCGCTTGGCAACAGCTTTGAGAGGCTAAGGATGAAACGGCTCCCTGAAAGAGGCGAGACAGTCGTCGACATGTTCGCTGGGGTTGGGCAGTTCACCATTCCAGCTGCAAAATCGAAGGCTGAAAAGGTTGTGTCATTCGAGCTCAACCCCAAGGCCTACGAATACCTGAAACAAAACATCAAGTTGAATAAGGTTGGGGATAAGGTTGAGGCCTACTGCGACGACTGCAGGAACTCGCCAAAATATGGGCTCAAGGCCGACAGAGTTATTATGGGGTATCTACACGGAACAATCAACTACCTTCCAGCAGCACTTAAAATCGCAAAACATCAGGCCGTAATACACTTCCATGAACTCGCCAGACCAAACGAAGGTTGGAGAGACCTCTACAACCTCTGCGTCGCCGAAGCCAAACAAAACGGAGTAGAGCTGCAGCTGGAGGGCTGGAGGGTGGTCAAAACCTACTCACGACGACTTTGGCACTGGGTCCTAGACCTAAGGCTCAGCCAGCCGCTGTTTCAGCCATCTTGCGACCGTTGAAAGTGTCTGGCTTCTCGACACATTAATGACCAAAGCCTCAGGGCCCTTCTCAGCGCTGAGCATCTGTGAGTAGTTGGGTAGGGGAGCGAATGAGACGCTCATCCAGTATAACCTGCCATTCATTATCTCTTCAATAACTTTCGTGTTGTTAGCCACAAGCGGTATCGGGAGGAAGACGACTCCGTCAGCCCAGTAGAGAACAGCCGGCTGGCCGGGAGGCAGAATCATGTTCCTTATCAGCTCATCGGCGGTTGGATACTTGATGTATTCGAGGACCACTATCTCCTTAACAGGGTTGTACACTATCTCTACCATGGGTTAGAGGAGGGGAATAATCCTTTTAAGTGTTTAGAACGATGTGTTTTACATGGATGGGTTGGAGTTTGTTCTGAGCAAGCCTTGGACGAGGTTTTACGACAAGAGCGTTAACAACAACGTCTCAGCCCCCAAGATTCCTCTGCCTGAGTTTTTTGAGCAATCGTGTGAAACTTACCGAGAAAAGATTGCGGCCGTTTTTCTAGACACTCCGGCGACCTTCGAGCAGCTGAACAACTACGTTAAGCGGTTCTCGACATACGTCGCCAAGCTTGGATTAGGAAAGGG
>JANWZU010000202.1 GCA_025054795.1 Candidatus Caldarchaeum sp. | reverse complement strand
CATGTTCTGAACAGTCCACGGCGACTTCAGCTCAGGAGTGTTGGCTTCGTCGACGTTAGACACATCCACATTACCTTCAAGCGATGCTAGGTCTTTGATGACCGTGCCGGCTTTAGTGCCGGCCGCATACTCTCGGAAAACCACGTAGCGGTCGAAGACGATGAGGTCGCTGTAGGCTGTTGCCTCGCATCTGGCTACGTCTCCCGCACGATGCTGCCTTCTAACCTCGTAGACAACGCCTTCGAATGCAACTGCAGAGCCGTGTTTAACTCTTGTCCGAGCGCCTACTGCGAACAGTTCCAAGGCTGTGAACTCGATGGCTTCGATGCTGCGGCTTGAGATTCTCCTTGACAGCCTAAGCAGCCTGTCTGTCTTGTCAACCCACTTCACACCGTCCCAGACCTCGAAGGTTATCATCTACAACGCCCTCAGCCTGCGCACAAGCTCACGGCTGACTTTCTCAGCAACATCGCCTACTTCCGATACCAAGTAGAGGTTGACGTTCACAGTTTTCGAAACATGTCCACCTCGCCGGAACCACTCAGCCACAGGCCTAGGAAGAACAATCTCTCCTTCATGCAGATACGCAAGGCCCTCACGTGTGTACCACGAGCCACGCTGGTAGCTCCAGAAGTCTCCCGGAGCTCCTGTGAACCCGCTTCCACCCGTTGAGGACTGTCCTCCACCACCAGTTGTCTGGCCTCCGCTTTCGGAAACCGTTATCTGATGATGGTAATGGTAGGTGTGAACGGTCATGCCGTTGAGTGTGTTGAGCATGTTGACGAAGGCTTCGACGCTTGACCGGTTCTCCTCGACGGCGTTCTTAGTTGTTTCGAGTGCTTTGACAAGCAGGCTTTGCAGCGAACCCGCAACGTTTCCTGCGTCGACGCCTAAAACATTCAGCAGCGACACAAACTCCTGCTGGCTTACAACCCCGTCCGACAGGGAAGACGCCAAAGCACCCATAACACTAGTCAGCATGTTCCCAGCATCAACTGCCCCCAGCATGTAGAGCTGAAGAGCCTGCTGCTGGAGTGTTAAGAGCTGGCTTACGTAGTTGACGGCCGACTGCGTTGCTGCGAGGTATTTGGCGCTTGCCGCCTGCTCCTCCGTCAAAACAGTCGAGACTCCGAGGGCTTCGTTGATTTTCGTCAAGACGTCGTAGAAGTCTAGGCTGGCTGACAAGGCTTTAGACGCTGTGGAAAGGTCTTTCAAAGCATATTCTGCGCTGCGTAGAGTGTTTGTCAGCTCCAGCAAGGCTGCAGAGGACTCTCTCGATCTGTTCCGAGTTTCCTCGGCGAGCTTCCTCATGCTTTCTGGCACGGCTTCGCCCGCCATCAACGCCGTCTCCACAAGCCGTTGAATGTTCTGGTCGTAAACCCCAAGCGCCTCAGCTATCTTCAAGCCCTCGGCGACGCTTATATCTCCAGCCTCAACCCACCAAGCGATGAGCTGCGAAGCCTCCTCCTCAGTAATCATCCCCAGAATACGGAGCCGCGCCTCAAGGTGAGCCATTATCTGGTCAAACTTGCTGCCGACGAGAGCTGCGACAGTTCCTCTAAGAGCTGTTGCTAAAGCGTCGAAGCCCTTGAGCACGTAGGGCCCGACCATCTGGTAGATGGCTGAGAAAGACTCGCCGACAACCCTCTGAAGCCTGTCGGTCTCCGCCCTGAGCATCGCAGACCTGCCCTCTACAGTTGCCAGAGAGTCGCTGAAGGCTTGAAGAGCTGAACCGCTTTTCGAGACCTGTGCCACGAGCGTCTCGAACGACTCGCTCATCTGCATCAGCGTGAACAGGGCCCTGACGGCTCTGACGTCGACCCCCGTCAGCCTGCTCTGGAGGTTTTCAAAGTCTACGCCCAGCTCCCGAGCCCTAGTCAATACGTCGTTCATGATTTCGCCGACGGACCTGAGGCTCTCGCCTGTGTCTCTGACCGGCACTCCCAGCTTTCCAGCGATTTCGTAGAGGCTTGAAAGCAGCCTAGACAGCGATGTTCCAGCCTCCTCGGCTGAGCCGAGCCTACGCTCCAGAGCAACGAGCAGAGCAGTCGTCTCCTCAAGCGACAGCCCCATAGCCCTAGCCACGGCGCCGACGTTAGCCAGCCCAGCAGCAAAGTCGTTGGCCGTCCCAATACCGAGCCTCGAAGCGTTCACAAGCACGTCCACAACGTAAGCAGCTCTGCTGCCCTCGACTCCGAACTGGGCCATCACCTGCACAACCCTGCTGGCCGCAGCTCCGAACTCTTCGCCCTCGAGCTTGGCGAGTATCAGCGAAGACTTGAGGGCGTTTACTGCATCCGTGCTCGACAGCCCGGCCTTGACCAAGGCCTCAAGAGCGCTGACAGCCTCAACACCTGAAACAGCCATCTCCCTAGCCGCCGCCGATGCGACAACCCTGAAAGCAGAGGCCAGCCCCGAAACAGACTGGCCTGCTTCAGCAGTCGAAGAAGCCAGCCTAACAGCAGAGGCCTCGAACTCTGCGAACGCTTTGACGGAGCCTTCGAGAAAACTCTGCAGACGGCTACCTGCCTCGAACACAGCTATGCCGAGCGCCCTCTTCAAAGCCGACGAAACAACCGTGAAAGCGTTCTCAAGCCTGCCAGCCTCCCGCGCACCGACGTCGCCCATATGCTGAATCTGAGACTTGGCGTAGGCTACAGCCTTGCTCAGCTGGTCGTCGGCCTCGAGCAAAACACGGACAGTAAAGTTCGGCGCAGGCATCGAAACCCGCATCCACGGTCAACTTATCTACGTGAGAAAGAAGCGACGTAAATCCGGTAAAGCTTAAGTAATCTCACATCGTGTAAGCGGTGTGAAGGCTGTCAAGCAGACGCTCATCTGCCCCGTCTGCCGCAGCACCAACCTCCTTCCCGCAAAACCCGAGGCCAACGTTCCTCAGGTCTTCGAATGCCTCGAATGCGGGACGCAGTTTAGCATCATCAAGCCCCGGATACTCGGCTACGAAGTAGGTGTGGAAGAGAGCGAGGAGGATAGGAAGAGGAAGAGGACGCTGGCCGAAGTACTCGACGGCGTGCTGCTGGGCTGGCTGCTGAGGAGATGACGCTATGTTTTTCTGACGTAGAGGCTCCATTCGGCGGGGTTGAACTCGTTCCTGAAGTCGCTCACAGCCGCATGTCTGTTCAGCACCATCCACAGGTTTACGTTGACGACATGCGTGGCGTTGTAGTCCACGTAGACCACGCTGACCAGCCTGCTGTAGGCGTCCATGACGTTCAAGTTGTCGACGTCGAGGTAGACGGTCTTCCCCTCCACAAGCATGCGTAAAGCATTCGTCGCCTCCGTGTAGCCGGGCTGGCCCCGCTCAGGAGTGTTGACGTCAGCCAGCCTCACACGGCCCGCTGGAAAACAGTCGAAAGTGTCGCCGTCAACCACCCTGTAGACGCTGGCCACGATGTCGACGGCTTTCCCGCCTACGACGGGGTTCCGAGCAGTAGCCACCAACGTCGTGGCTATGGTCGTGGTTTTCGTCGTGGTGGTTGATGCGGTTGTCGTCTGGCGTAAGGTGGTTGTTGAGACCGACGTGGCTGTGGAGACTTCGCCGTCCACCAAGTATCCTGCGATGAAGCCCAGCACGAACAGAGCTAAGGCGGCTGCAACGCCGAACCGCATGAACGTAGATGTGCGGTCAATAAGAAATACCTAACGCCTCAACCCTAACCGGAGCCTGGGTCGTCCGACGAATGGTGGTTGAACCGCTAGAGGCCGACTGCTTTGGCGACCAGCGGGTCTGTTAAAACATATTTCTCGCCTTGCTTTTCGACAATGCTCAGCTTCTGCAGGCTGTGTAAAACTCTGGTCAACTGGGCGTTGGACAACGGCATGCCGGCCCATGCTTCGACGGCTCTTTTTATCTCAGCCCATCCGCTGAACCCCATCCCAACAGCACGCAGAACCAGCTTGTAGTATCTCGACCTCTGGAAGAGTTTCGAAAGCTCGTTCTCCGTTATCCGCTTGGCTTCGTTCACAACCTTCTCCAGCATGTTTCCGTCGAGTTTCTTCTCGGAGACGGCGAGGTACCCGTAGTAGGTTAGCCAGCCTACTACGCCGTCTAACGTGTCCACAGCTTTCTCCAAAACATCTGACTTGGGGTTGACGCCGTGTTCCCGGAACCCTTGACGGAGAAACTCAAGCGAGGTTTCTCTGTCGAACTTCTGCAGCAGTATCTCCTCCCGGTATCGTCCGTAGAGCGGACTGGACGGGTCTTCCGCTCCGATGAAATCCATCAACAACCCGACCTCAGAGCCTGTAAGCACGAACTTCACACGGCGGAGGTTGTCGTAGGCGAAGGCCAGAAGTTTCCGGAAATCCATCCTGCCTTTGCCTCCACGCATTCCCCGAAGGAGCTGGGCTTCGTCGAAGGCGACAACCATGTTCCTCCGCTCGCTGCCGAGCCATTCGTCAACCTCACGGAACAGGGATGAAACCATCGCACCGCCTCGGCGCCAGTCGAGTTCAACACGGAGGCCAGCCACCTCCACACCCCTCACTTTTTTCAGGAAAGAGTGAAGCTTGGCCCACGAGGAGTGGACCCGGCTCAGCTCGTCTGAAAGCAGCCTGTAGAAGACAGCTTTCGAAAAACCTTCCTCGGCTAACGACCTGAGGTCGAGGTAGATGAACGGCTGCCTACATTCTTTCAACGCCACCTTTAGCAGCGAAGTCTTCCCAACCCTCCTCATCCCGAGCAGCAGAATCAACGGAGGGCCATAGCGGAAGGCCCTCAGCAGTTTTTCCAGCTCCTCCTTTCTTCCGAAAAGGTTTGACTTGTCGTCTTTTGGCTGGACGTCGAAGAGCAAGTATCACCCCTGATACATAGGTATCACCCCTGATACTTAAACAAATAGGGAGGGTCAGGGCGGGTTTTCGAGTGTTTGGGCCACGGCGTTCTGCATGAACCTTCGCGGAGGTGTTTTGGACGTTCCGTGTTCGACGTATCCGGCGTAAGGTGCAGATGCTTCGACGACGTGCTGAAGAGGCGCTGTCTTTCGGGCTTCGATGCTCTGCCGCAGCCTGCCTGTTCTGACTGGTGCGTTCTGCCGGGCCCTCCCCGCTATGCTGTCGGCAAGCCTGCCGAGGTATTCGTCGACCTTGGCCCTCGCTTCTTCACGCAGCTTCAGCAGGCCGGCGGCCGTAGCTTCGATTCCCTTAACTTTTATCATTTCCTCTGCTTCCTCCGCATCTGTTTTTCGAAGGCGACGGGTGCGAGGAGGTAGTAGAGGGCTTCGGCTCTCGTGAGGCTGAGTATTTCACGATGCGTCCAGCCGTATTTTTCGGCGAGGAGGAAGTAGTCGTAGGCATGGTTCAGCCTGATGCCTGCGGCGATGTGCGAAAACCCATGTTCCACAGATGCAGCTCCGTGATAACCTGTACGAGATGGGCCACGACAGGCGTCGGCAGTTCTTCGACGTAGGAGCTTAGCTTCGGCTCGGCGACGACACGCCTGAGAAGCATGTCCCAGACCTTCACCACTTTCTCGACGTGGCTCAGCCCATCCTCGGCCATTATCCTGTCCCGCTCCGCATACCATTCAAGCTCCTCAGCCAGCGTCATCCTCCTCACCACAAACCTGACTCCAGCAACCTCAACCTCGACGCTCCGTTTGAAGAGGCTGGACGGATGTGTGGCTTTCTTCAGCTCGTCCGGCGGCGGAGGAGTGTTCATGTCCGTCAGTAGCTCGGCGTGTCGTCGACGGCTACTACTGAGACCGAGTCGGGTTTTAGCGAAACCGTCTGCATCAACTCTCCCTCGGCGGCCAGCTCTGACTCGACGCTGCAGACGCAGTCTTCTAGCCTTAGCTCGACGTAGTCCTGAGGGCTTCTGGTGAACTTTATTCTTACGTCGAAGCGTGTTTTTGACGTCATCAGGTCGAAGAGGCTGCTGTCGATGTAGTAGAGCTCCAGCTCTGCTTCGGCTGAGGCGTTGCCTGCGACGTGTCTCGTGGGGAAGTCTCCGGACCGTGGGAAGGCTGTGTGGTTGTTGGTGATTGTGACGCTGCCTGAGACGACGTAGCCTATTTGGACGTTGTTGACCTCGACGGTTTTCGACGAAGCTTTGAAGTAGCTGCGTGTGTCAGGCTCCACGGCGGGCAAGGTTGTTGTTTTGACGACTTTCGTCGAGTTGAAGTCCATCGAGGCCTGCAGAAGACCGTCCTCCTCCCAGCTAAGGGTGAGTTTGTCGGCTCTGCAGCCGTTGTACAGGAAGCCGTGGGAGGTGCCGCCAAGCCTTTGCTCGAGTATGGTTATGGATGGGAGCTCGTAGCCGTCTGCTATCTCCAGCAAGTGCGTGTAGGGAGGTGAGGAGCCTGTGTCGGTTGTTTTTCCGAAGCCGTATTTGAGGAAGCGTGCGCTCTGGACGTAGAACTCCAGCGAAGGCGATGCGTTCAAGCCGTGGACAACCGTCGACGTCCTCCGCAAGCCGTTGAGGACAGCTATGTCCTCGGAAGCCAGCTCAACTCCTCCGTTGAAACTGGCGACGCCGCCTATCCATTTTGAGACGTCGTCGGGCGTCTGTCCGTAAGAGGTCTCCTCGCCGTAGGAGACAAGCTTTCTGTAAACCATGGCCGTTTTTCTGTAGATATCTGTTATAGGGTTGAGAAGCAGCTCCGCAGGGTCTCGGCTAGTTTTAGGGCTGCGGCTGCGTTGACCATCCCCATTCCTGCGAAGTTGCGTGGGTCGTAGAGATGGGGCCAGTTGTGTATCAGCTTTCTAATCAGCGAGGCTTTGCGGAGGCCTGTCAGCGTCGGCGGAGGAGCTGCGTGGATGTCTACGGAGGATGCTGTGAGCTCTAGGATTTTTGCAGCGGCTGCGGGGGAGCTGAGCTGCTTGACCAGCGGCGCCGCCACGGCTGCGGCTATCGGTGCTGCGAAGCTCGTCCCC
This sequence comes from Candidatus Caldarchaeum sp., assembly GCA_025054795.1. Classification (GTDB taxonomy): domain Archaea; phylum Thermoproteota; class Nitrososphaeria_A; order Caldarchaeales; family Caldarchaeaceae; genus Caldarchaeum. Next base: position 2,954 of record JANWZU010000202.1, on the reverse strand, counting down.
CACACCTCCTTCCTGCTCTTCGCATGAGGCGGTGTGAATCCTGTCGGAGCTACCACGTTGGGCTTCCATCTTCCGTCGAGCGTGGGCCCTCTGCTTGACCTTCTCCAAAGCCTTCCACGCACGTCTGCGGCTCCAACCGTCAAAGCGCCTTCAGCCACGGCCGGCGAGCCGATGCTCATCATCCGGGGCCCTCCGTTTCCCGCCGAGACTGCGACGAGCGATTTTTCGGCTACGTGGTTGACGTAGGTTGAGGTTGGGTCTGAGCCGTCGCTGGGGACTTCGCTTGTGATGGAGAGGCTGATGATGTGTGGCGACAGCTTCATGGCTTCGTTGAGCGCTGTTATCAGGAGGTTGTCGGGCAGGGTTTCGGGAACTTTGACGAGGATGAGCTCGGCGTCGGGGAGCATCGAGGCGAGTATGGCGTGGACGTGGGCGCCGTGGTCGTCTGTGTCGACAACCGAGTTGTTCGAAAGGTTTACACAGTCTTTGAGGGGCAGGTCTCTGCCGCAGCCGCTGTCTATGAAAACAACCCTCAGCCCGCCGCCGCCGTACCGCTCCTCCACCTCAAGAAACCTTACCGCACTCAGAGCCTTTTCGAAGCTGGACGCCATCCACCGCACCGACCCTGTAAACGATCTGCTTGACCACGTACAGGGCTTCTCCGGAAGCCAAGCCTCTCCAAGCTTCATCGGATGTGTCGACGTGCTCCATGGAGGGCATCAGCCAGTATCTCGAGGGCTTGAAGTCTCTGTTGACCAAGCTTTGCCAGAGGATTTCGCCGAAGGGGCAGACGTTGGGGGTACATGGCAGGGGGTAGCGTTTGCCGCAGAAGTAGTTCCTGCCTCTCAAAACTCTGAAGATGCACATCTCATCCCACCGTCTTCAGCCTCAGCAGCAGCATCTTCCTGAAACCATGCTCCTCATCCATGTCTGCGGCGGCCTCGAACCCGAAGCCGCAGAGCCCAAGCTCCTCAGCCAACCGGCTTCTCTCCTCTTCGAAATGCTGTATCAGGCTGTCCGCCGTCTTGTCTCTGGCGAGCGGGCTTGTGTGCCACACGTCTATCTGGATGCTGATGTCCAGCAGGTGTTTCGAGGAGGTGATGTCGAGGGGTGTGATTTCGCAGCTGCGCATCTGCAAGGTTATGGCTGGATGCGTGATGTCTGGTTTCCAGCCTACGCTGGCTTTCAAACCGGCTGCTTTACTCACTTCTTCGACGACCTTCTCCAAAACCTCCGTCAAAGGCCTCAAACTCTTCCCACTCTCCTCGGAAGAGTCTGCTTAACACGGTCGACCTCCTGCCTCAGAAAGCTGAGGCGTCTCTCCAAATCCTCCGCCGTAAAACCCGCCACGACCGCTCCGCCGTAGTCGGCTGCGAAGCTTAAGCTCCTCTGAAGCTTCGTGAGGATGATGTACGATGCGAGGGTGATGACGGCTTGTTTGACGGTTGGAGGTGTTTGGGCGTAGCCTGCTTGGTATACGGCCTCGACTTCGAAGGGGTGTGAGAGATACCATGGTGGCCGGGGCTCGCCCGCTGAGGCCGGTATGCGGATGAGGCCTGTCTGCGGGTCTAGTACTTCGGCTGGTGCGTCGCTGTCGAGGAGGTTTCCAGCGTGGTCGTAGACTTTGACGCTGAGCAGGCTGAGCACGGGCTCTGAGAGGTTGAAGGTTCTTCCACGGCTTACGACAACACGTTCGACCTTTGGATGGGGTTTGAAGACCGTGCCCGTTAAAGCCTCGACCTCGGCTTCAGCCGCTTCGACAGCAAGCTGAACCTCGCTGTCGCCTACTGGATGCCAGTAGTAGCTGGCCTCAACCCTTGCAGCCTGGGATGGAGGAGGGTAGATGGAGACCAAGCCTATGTCGGGGTCTATGGCTTCGGGCTCAACCTGTTCGCCGTCGAGGAAAACAGCCACGTCGTCTATCAGCGTCCCGTCCCAGTCGGCGTCGACGAGCGGCCTGTGCTGCGTCTGGAAGGTTGTTTCATCCAGCCTCTTCAGCGGCTGCCTACGTGCTTCGAAAGGCATCCATCCGTTGTGTGTTCTTACATCTCGCACGGAGACGTAGCGCATGAAAAAGGTTGGTGTGAAAAAATGTTATAGGGGTAAGACTACTCTGCTAAGGCGTTTTTGATGATGTGTACGGCGTCTGTCCTCGCTATCTTCCATGCGAACCTTATGCTCGCAGCGACCTTCGTCAACCCCGCTTCGACGTCTCTGTCCCTCTCGACACGTAGAGTCCTCCGGTATCCTCCCACTCCCGCATCCCGTGCATGGCATATCACCACGTCGCTGACCTTCGTCGAGTCGCTGCTGCTGTAGTTTCTCTTCGCCAGATGCGTCGTGACGTAGACCTTCTTCAACCCGAAGACTGCGCTCACCTCGCCCGTCCTAAGAACGTCGCCGCTTATCGACTCGAGGCCCTTCTCAGCCAAGTCGTTCCTCAGATGCAGAGCCGTCCTTGGATGGATGAACATCACGAGGTCGTCCCTGTATCCCAGCTCCTCGAGAGCGGCCACAGCCTTGTTGACGTGCTCAACGGTCAAAGCCGCCCTCTCCACGTCGGTGGTGGTTGTCTCGCTTCCTGCGACGGTGTCGGCGTACTGAAGGCCTGTGAAGAGGTTATAGGCGTCTGAGCCGTCTCCACGTCCTCTGAAGACGTTTTTGTCGACTGCGTCGGCTATGCTTCTGGCCATGTCTTCGACGGTCATGGCGACGAGGTCTACGACGCTCTCCTCCTCGGCGACGTCCGATATTCTGCTCACAGCCCGCAGCTCACGTGCTTCCAGCACTATGGGTGGGTCGAAGGTCAGCTTTGTTTCGGGCGGCGTCGTTCCCTCTTGTGGTGCGTAGACGTTCAAAGCTCCTGCTTTGGCGTAGAATTTGACGATGTCGGAGCCCATGGTGATGAAGCGGAAGACTTTGGCAGCTATGCTTTCCTCGATGAATGTGTCGAA
>JANWZU010000001.1 GCA_025054795.1 Candidatus Caldarchaeum sp. | reverse complement strand
AGGAAGATGATGCACGCAACCGTCAGAAGTCAGGCCTCGCTTGAGGGTGTGGTGTTGAGGCTCGAGGCTGTAAAAGACTACAACGAGGTGAAGAAAGTGATAGGGCCGGTTGCGGCAGTCGTGATGGCTGTGCAGAAAGATGTCGGCGGAGTCATGCCTGAAATATCACATGGGCTAAGAGGGGTTCAAGACCTTCTTGACGACCTATCGGTCAGCGTCGGGACAGTGTCCGACACCGTGACAGGATACAGCGTCTCAGACCCGGAGGCCGAAGCCATCCTGAAAGAGGCTTCAGAGATAGCGGCCCAGCGGCTCAAGAGAGAGATGCCCGACGTCGAGGGCGGGCAGTTCATAACATAAATTAACCACCTATACCCTTTCGAAGGGAGGTTGACGAACCGTTCAGAAGATTTGGTAAAGCTAGGCTTTAGCCTAGGAGGCAAAACGAAGATAACCTCATCCAAAACACATGAATCCAAGTGGACGGCCGAGTGGAAGGCCGCCAGACTTTTCGAGGCAAAGCCCGACGGCTCTAAACCGAAGTTCTTCATCTGCGTACCCTACTCATACCAGAACGGCCCCCTACATCTAGGACATGGGTTCACGTTCACAAGAGGAGACGTAATAGCGCGCTATAAGCGGATGAGAGGGTTCAACGTGCTTTTTCCATGGGCTTGGCACTGGACTGGTGAGGCGGTCGCTGGGACGAGCGAGCGGCTTCGGAGGGGAGACCAGTCTGTGAGGAAGATGCTAGTTGAGATTGACGGCGTAAGCGAAGAGCTTCTTCCCTACTTCGAGAACCCAGAGTTTATCTGTGCATACTACACAGCTGAAAACAGGCAGGTCGTCGACGCCATAGGCTGGTCTGTCGACTGGACTAGAGAGTTCTACACCACCAGCCTACACCCCTACTACAACCGCTTCATCGAATGGCAGTACAGCGTTCTGGCCAGCAGAGGCCTAGTCTCCAAGGGCCGTCATCCAGTCGTCTGGTGTCCGCGATGCCAGAGCGCCACAGGAGACCACGACAGGCTTAGAGGCGAGGGGATCTACCCCGAGGAGTTTACGCTTGTGTTCTTCGATATGGACGGCGTTAACCTTGTCGCAGCAACGCTGAGGCCGGAGACTCTCTACGGCGCCACAAACCTGTGGGTAAATCCGGAAGCAACCTACGAAGTTTTGGAGAAAAACGGAAGAAGGTTTTTGGTAAGCAGGGAGGCTGTCGTCAAGTTCAGGGAGCAGTGGCAGGATGTCTCGGTCAAGGAGTCAATTCTAGGCAGGGCTTTGGTAGGTAAGACTGCTAAAGCACCGCTGACAGGCTGGGATTTAATCATCCTTCCGGCGGAGTTCGTCGACCCGTCTTTGGGAACTGGAGTTGTATACAGCGTCCCAGCCCACGCACCCTACGACTACGTAGCACTCAGAGACTTGAGACAAAGCCCCGAGACACTAAAACCCTACGGAATAAACCCGTCAGCCATAGCAGACATAAAACCGGTCAAAGTCGTCTCTGTCGAAGGGTTCGGAGATTTTCCAGCCGTTGAGCTCGTGGAGAAGATGGGAATAAGGAACCAGCTCGACGAAAAGCTCGAGGAAGCTACGAGGGAGATATACTCGAAGGAGTTTCACACAGGTGTGATGTATGTGGACGAGCTGAAGGGGATGGCTGTTTCTCAGGCTAGGATGATGGTTCAGCAGAGGCTTGTTACCGAGATGAGGGGCGACATATTCTTCGACCTGTCGGGAAAAGTTGTGTGCAGGTCAGGCGATGAATGCATAGTTAAAATCGTCGAAGACCAGTGGTTTCTCACTTTTTCAAACTTGGAATGGAAGAAGAAAGTCAAGGCTCACATAGCCGAGATGGGGATATACCCCGAAGCTGCTAAGACATGGTTTTTAAACGTCGTCGACTGGCTTAAAGATTGGGCCTGCACACGCAAAACAGGGCTTGGCACACCCCTGCCGTGGGACCCTTCTTGGAAGATTGAAACCTTAAGCGACTCAACGATATATCCAGCGCTTTACACAATAAGCGGTTTCCTGAACAGGCATCCAGAGTTTGCGTCGAAGCTTAGGCCCGAGGTTCTGAACTACGTCTTTCTAGGCATCGGAGACCCAGCGGGCCTTGCCTCCAGATATCAAATAGACAACGAATTGCTTGAATCGATGCGCAAAGAGTTTGTGTACTGGTATGGCGTGGACCTCCGTGTTTCAGCCAAAGACCTCGTTCCAAACCACCTAACCTTCTACCTCTTCCACCACACAGGCATCTTCGACAAAAACCATTGGCCTAGGAGCATTAGCGTCAACGGAATGATTTCGATTGAGGGTGAGAAGATGTCTAAGAGCAAGGGCAATTTCATCACTTTGAAGACGGCTGTCCAGCGCCATGGTGCCGACGCAACCAGGCTGGCTTTGATGCTCAGCGCTGAAGACTTGGACGACCCCGACTGGCGGACGAAGAACGTGGAGGAGGCTGAGCAGTTCATCCAAAACTTCT
>JANWZU010000198.1 GCA_025054795.1 Candidatus Caldarchaeum sp. | reverse complement strand
TCGAAGTCGAGTCAATCGTTCCGGTCAGAACTCAGAGCGGATGGGTGGTTAGAGGCGAGCAGGTTTTGCTGGACCCCGGCCCTGTTGTGAGAGAAGCTGGACCGGGGCTGCGGCACCAGTTCGCCGGCTGGCAAGGAATGGGAAACGAGTTTAAGGCCTTGGTTAGTGTTTTGGAGCCTTCCAAGTTCGTCGCTGAATGGGTGCTTGAGGCTTTGGTCGAAGTCGAGACTCTTGATGGCTACCTCGAGTTCTGGCGGCCTGTGGGCCAAAGCTTTTCAGTACAAGCTGAAAAAGTTGTCCAAAAAGATGAAAGCAGAAGGTTTGTTTTCTTAGCTTGGGCAGGCGACACCAAGGAAGCTGAGGGGCTGAAAGCCACTGTCGAAGTCGACGGTCCGAAGAAGGTGAAAACAATCTACAGACCCGAGGTCTTGGTTCAACCGTCATTCATTTCAGAAACCGGTCAAACCATCGATGCGTACGCATACGTCAAAATCCTTGACGGCAAAGAAATAGTGGTTAAGGGCGGTTCGACGTACTGGCTGCCTTTGGGCGAGCTGGAGCTGAAGGCCGTGCTGTTCCGTGAGGTTGACGTGAAAAAAGGTGAAACGATTGTGGTCGACCAGCCCGGGTTGCTTGTGGTAGAAACTAGGGTGAGGAACTTGCTGTTGAGGGTTAGGGATGTGTTCGGCGTTCCGTTCATAGGGTCTACGGTTGTGTTGGAGAACAGAAGAGGTGTGGAGGCCGCTGCCGAAACAGACAGCGCCGGGATGGTTTACTTCAGCCAAATCACCCACGAGGCTACGGAGGCCTCGATCCAGTCAAAATTCCTCAGCTACAGGTTCAGCTTTTCTCATCAGTCAGGAGTTGTTGAGGCCGTCCTTCCACTATCTCCCTTCACGGTAATCTCGATCACGGCAGCCTGCTTGGCAGTTGCCTTGGCGCTAGTAAAGCATAAAGATACGGCCAGCAGAATGAAGCCGGGTTGACCGGAAACATCATAGGAGAGAGGTTTGTCGTCGTAAGCTTCGGCGAGAGCCACGGAGTGTGCGTCGGCGTGCTCATAGACGGCTGCCCTCCGGGGATTGAAGTGTCTGAGGAGGATGTTCAGGTAGAGCTTGACAGAAGAAGGCCTGGCCAGTCAATCGTGGCGACCACTAGGGCTGAGGAGGACAGAGTTCAGATACTCTCGGGCGTCTTCGAAGGTTATACAACGGGGGCTCCCATACTGATGCTGGTCTGGAACAAGGACGTCGACTCGAGGCCTTACGAGAAAATAGTCAAGACTCCGAGGCCAGGACATGCAGACTATCCGGCGAGAGTAAGGTACCGGGGGTTCAACGATTACAGAGGCGGCGGTAGGTTTTCAGGAAGGATAACAGCCGGGTTCGTCATGGCTGGAGCCGTGGCCAAGAAGCTGCTGGGAAAAATCGGCGTTGAGATTTTAGCCTATTCGCATGAGATCGCCGGAATAAAGTGTCCGCAGTTGGGTGTGGAGCAGATAAGAGATGGAAGATACAGCAACGAAGTCAGATGCCCTGACCCAGAGACGGCTGAGAAGATGAAAAAGGCCATACTCGAGGCCCGTCGCAGCGGAGACAGCGTCGGCGGAGTCGTAGAGTGTATGGCTTTAAACCTTCCTGTGGGAGTTGGGGAACCGGTCTTCAGCTCGATCGACTCGGACCTAAGCCGAGCCCTTTTCTCTATACCGGCTGTTAAAGCAGTCGAGTTTGGTAAAGGGTTTGAAAGCTGTAGGCTAAGGGGTTCGGAGAACAACGACCAATTCATAATGCAAGGCGGCCGGGTTAGAACAGCGACAAACAACTCTGGAGGAGTGCTTGGTGGACTCTCGACAGGTATGCCCCTAGTTGTGAGAGTCGGGTTCAAGCCTGCCTCGTCAATAGCAAAGGAGCAGAGGACCATAGACCTATCGACCATGACAGAGACCAGCATCGTCGTACCCGGAAGACACGACCCATGCGTCGTACCCCGAGCCGTACCAGTCGTTGAGGCAGTAGTGGCCTTCGTGCTCGCCGACCACGTTCTGAGGGCGGGGTTAATCTATTAACTCCTAGGTAGCTCAGCACAGTATAAAAGAAAAGCAAGACCTCCAACAGTCATGACAGTCGATGAATACCGGCTTTTGACAGAGGATGAGTTGAGGAGGGTTTCTGAGATGGTTGGGAAGGAGTGGTCTATAAAGGATGGTAAGCTTTTCAGGCGTTTTGAGTTCAACGATTTCGTTGAAGCAGTTGGGTTTATGGTGAAGGTTGCTTTGGAGGCTGAGAAGCTTCAGCATCACCCCGAATGGTTTAACGTCTACAACAGGGTGGATGTTTGGCTGACCACACACGACCTCGGCGGCCTCAGCACCTACGATGTTAAGCTCGCAAAAATC
>JANWZU010000189.1 GCA_025054795.1 Candidatus Caldarchaeum sp. | reverse complement strand
ACGGCCTTGAATGATTTCTCGGCGGCTTGGGTAAGCAGCTTAATCCGAAGTTGTCTGTTCTGAGTAGGTCTCGGGCTGCTTTGAGGTCGGCTTTGGCCTGCTTCATCCAGTCGGCCATCCTTCTCACGCATGATTGATGTTCAAAGTGCCTTACAAAAAATGGTGGAATGCTTTAAGCTAGGTCCTGCAGCTCGAATTGTCTCGGGTCTGTGATTTTTCCGGTCAGCGCTGTGGCCGCTGCGGTGAGCGGGCTGGCGAGGTGTGTTCTTCCTCCTACTCCCTGCCTGTTTTCAAAGTTGCGGTTGCTGGTGGACAGGCATCTTTCTCCGGGCTTCAGCCTGTCCTCGTTCATCGCTATGCACATGCTGCATCCGCTGTTCCGCCACTCGAACCCAGCGTCCATGAAGATTCTGTGAAGGCCCATCCTCTCAGCCTTGCGTTTGGTGAGCATGGAGCCGGGGACGACGAGAACCCTCACTCCCGGAGCTTTCTTCTTCCCCTTGACGAGGCGTGCGACGTCGACGAGGTCGCTGAGCCGGGCGTTGGTGCAGCTTCCGATGAAAACCGTGTCCACAGCTATCTCGCCGACCTTCATGCCGGGCCTCAGCCCCATGTACTCGAGGGCCCTATGAACCGACTTCCTCTCAGCAGGGTCGTCAAAGTCCTCCGGAGAGGGGACGTTCTCCGAAACCCCGACAGTCATGCCGGGGTTGGTGCCCCAAGTCACCTGAGGCTCTAGGCCTGAGACGTCGAAGCTGTGGGTCGTGTCGTACTTTGCCCCGGGGTCTGTCTTCAAAGTCCTCCAGTACTGCATGGCTTCGTCCCATTCACGGCCTTTAGGGCTGAACGGGGTGTCCTTGATGTAGTTGAAGACTTTTTCGTCGGGCTCGACTATGGCTGTGCGTGCACCGCCTTCGATGGACATGTTTGTGAGGGTCATCCTCTCCTCGACGCTGATGTTCCTGACCAATTCACCTGTGAACTCGACGACGTGGCCTATGCATCCACCCGTCCCCAAGGTGCGGATGATGTAGAGGATGACGTCCTTGGCTGACACGTTCTTGGGCAGCGTGCCTGTGAGCCTGATGTTCATCTGCTTAGGCTTCTTCAGCCAGAGCGTCTGAGTTGCGAAGACGTGCTCGCCCTCGCTCGTACCTATCCCGAAGGCAAGCGCTCCGAACGCTCCGTGGGTGGATGTGTGGCTGTCGCCGCATACGAGCGTGATTCCAGGTATGGTGAGGCCGAGCTCGGGGCCTATGACATGGACTATTCCCTGGTAGGGGCTGAAGTAGTCGAACAGCATGATGTTGAACTCGTTGGCGTTCCTCCAGAGGGCCTGCATCTGAGCCGCTGACATCGAGTCTTTGACAGGCTCCGTTCTCTCGCCTGTGGGGACGTTGTGGTCCATCACTGCGAACGTCAGGTCGGGCCTTCTGACCCGGCGGCCTGCGGCCCTCAACCCCTCGAACGCTAGGGGCGAGGTCACCTCGTGGGTCAAATGTCTGTCGATGTAAAGAAGCGTCTGGCCGTCCTCACGCTCGGCTATGGTGTGTGAGCTCCATATCTTCTCGAAGACCGTCTGACCCATTTTACACTCTGGTCTCTGTAAGCTCCACGTTAAAAACGTTCGCCAGCTAAGCCTGCTGCCAGAGACGTTTGACTGTGTGGAGGTCTTTCAACGGTATCGTGGCCGTCCAGAGTGTTTCGAGGCCTTTCCGGGCTGTGAACTCGACTGTGCTGGAAGTCAGCCTGAGCATGTAGGTGTAGAGGCCCGTGGCCGTGAGGATGTTTTCCTCAATCCTCTTGGGCGCCGACGAAACGTGGCGCTCGATGATTTCAGACGGCTTGGCCTCGGGTTTCTCAGCAGCCTCCTTCAAAGCCTCCTTCAACACGCTGCGTGGAACAGGCTGACGGCTCAGAACATCCAGCACCTCCCTCTTGCCTTCGTCGTCCAAACCGCTTCTCTCAACAAGGGCCAGAACCGTGGCCGGCAACTCCCCTTTCACAGGCTTGAGCTTAGAGGCTTTCTTCAACTCGTAGAACCAAGACCGTGAGACTCCGAGATATCTGCAGACCTCCTCGACGCTTCGGAAAACCTCCTCCTCCACAAGCCTCTCGACGAAGACGACAACCTCCTCAGGCGTCAGGTCTTCTTGGCTGAGATGAATCGTGAGGGATTTGCGTGGCACGTCTTCCGGCTCGACGACCACGCATGGAACCTTGTCCAGCCCGGCCTCCAAGGCCGCTGACAGCCGCCGGCCTCCGTCGAGGACTTCGTAAAACCCGTCTGACGACGGGTAGGTTAGCAGAGGCTGTTTGACGCCATGCTTCCTGACGCTCTCCAGAAGTATTTTGGTTCTTTCAGGGTCTTGAACCATCCGTGGGTTGTAGCTGCTGCGTCTCAGCTTGCTGACTTCGAGCATTACGACTTCAGCCATCTGCAGCCCTCCTCCTGAACACGAGTATGGGCTTCTTGACGTCGACGACTTCGATGACCCATGACGAGGTTCGGAAGGTCTGGGCGGCTGTGAACCGTTGAAGAGCTAGGCTGAGCACGGACTTGCCTCTTCCGCCTCCTGCGTTGAGCAGCTTCCTCAGCTCTCCGACTCCGACTGTCATGCTGTCGAGGTTCTTCCTCTCAGCCACAGATGCGAGGGCGTCGCCCAGCCGCAGTATTGTTTTTACAGCGCTCTGCTTCGAGAACATCTTAGGCACTGGCAGCCTCCCTCCTCATAACATCCCTTATCATCTTTCTCACGACGTAGGCGATTGAGGAGTTGTTCGCCAACGCTTTCTCGGCGAGCCAGCTGTACATCTCGGCTGTTATGCGTATCTGGATTCTTCGGAGTTTTCTGCCTTTGTGCGGCGTCTCGTCTGTGCGGCTGCTGGACTTTCGAGGCGTCTGAGCCTGCACTTTCAGCCACCTCCCACGCATATATGCATGTTTCATGGTGTTAAATGCGGTTGGATGGGGGGGTTAAAAGCGGTGAAGAAAGGTGAGTCATCCATGACTCACGGAGGAGGCACAGGTGGTTCATCAGCCAAGACATCGACGGGCTACTGCACGGTCAAGATACCCCTGTCTCTTGCGAGGGCCCTCGACTCCTACCTGATGGAGGAGGAGGCTGAGCTGCGTGGGTTCCGGAGCAGGGCCGACGTCGTCGTGAGCCTGCTGGTGGGTTTTCTGGAGGAGCAGGGCGTCATAAAGACAAGGGCTAGGCCTCGGCTGGAGCACGTCAACGTCTACGAGACCCACGTGCTCGTCAGAGACAACCTGCTGGAAGCAACTGCCGAGGTTTGGCTGGAGCGTTCACGCATCTACTGCGGCTACTGCCACCTCGAAGACTGCGTCCACGTCTGCTACGCTCTGTCGCTTGACGTTGTCCGTGAGAGGCTTGAGGCCGAGGGGGTGAAGCTTCCGAAGCCACGTGGCCTGAGCGGCGGGATGGTTGTGATGTTAGACGACGTCGTCTACCCGTTCTCGACTGAATGATTTAACAGTGTCGCCGACGGCGGTTGTGTGGCTGTTTTCCGTGTTCCCGTCTTCTACGGCGAGGAGCGGGTTGCTGCGGGGCTTGGGCTAGCTGGGTTAAAAACAGGCTTGACGAAGGTGTTTGAAGGCGTTGTAAGAAGGTCTAGGAGAGTCGGGGAGGTCGCCGAGCTGATGGGTGTTGATGTGGATGACGTTAGGCTGCCTGTCTACCGTGATGCAGCCATCGAGGTTGAGCCCGGCGACGTCGTCTACGTGACAGGGGAGAGCGGAGGAGGCAAGTCGCTTCTGCTACGGCATCTGGCAGCCGAGATGGAGAAGCATCCGGAGTTCTCGCCGGTAGTGTGTTCGTGGAACCTTCTCAGCAGAATCAGCCGCCGAAGGCCCTTAGTCGAGCTGGTGGGCCGGGATGTCCGTCAAGCCGTTGAGACTCTTTCATCCGCAGGCCTCTCCGACGTCTTCACATGGTTCAGATGTTTCGAGGAGTTGAGCGACGGACAGAGGATGCGGTTCGTCTTCGCCAAGGCCCTCGACTCCGGTGCGAAGACTGTTGTGCTCGACGAATTCTGCTCCTCGCTCGACAGGGAGACAGCGAAGGCCACGGCCTACACGGTTCAACGCCTCGCCCGCAGGAGAAAAATCACGCTCGTTGCTGCGACCGCCGTCGACGACCTCTTCGAAGACCTCAGCCCAAGCCTGTTCATCGTCAAGCACTTCGGCCCCGGCCTCAAGCTCTCTAGGCATGAGTTTCGTGAGAAGCCTTGCAGCCTGTTGAGTAGATTAGCCGTCGAGGAGGGTGGTGTCGAGGACTGGAAGCTGCTGTCTTTCCTCCACTACCGCAGCCATCGACTGGGCGGTGTTGCACGTGTTTTCAGAGCACGTCTGGGCGAGCGTGTCGTCGGCGTGGTTGTCTACTCCACTCCTTTCCTGAAGCCGGCGGGGTTCAGCCGTCTCTTCAACACAGATTGGTATCTGAGCGAGAGGTTTGGAAACGTTCTGCGTGTTCAGCGTGTAGTGGTTCATCCTAGCTTCAGAGGTGTCGGCGTGGCCCGTATGCTTCTGGCCGAGTCTATGCCCAAGCTGGACGTTGCTTTCGTCGAGATTCTGAGCAGCATGGAGAGGCTGATTCCGTTCACGAAGGGGTTGATGCGGAGCTGTGTGGTCGACGTGGCTGAGAGCAAGAAGGCCAAGCTGAGAGAGTTCAGCAGTATATTCGGCGTGAGCCTTTCGAGACGGAGCGTGGCCGAGGTTCTCGAGTTCATCGCAAGAAGAAAGATGATGGGAAAGCTGAGGAGGTGGCTCGTCGAGAACATCGGCTTCTTCGCAGAGGGAAGGCAGGATGAAACACAGCTCAGCATGCAACGCTTGGCTAAGCTGTTGAAGGTGGTCAAGTCTTCTGCGTCGCCCAAGGTCTACGGCGTGTGGATAAACCCCGACCCAAAGTTCGAAAAGGTCGTGAAGAAAGCCTTACGCGCTGGCTAGGTTTTTTCTTCGACTAGTTGCTGGAGGAGGGTTGAAAGGTCTTGGCTTTCGGATGAGGGTCTGAGCTTCTCGAGCGTGATTAGGATGTCTTTCATGCGGGCGATGATGTCCAGCCGTGTGTTGACTGATGCGAGGAACTCACGTGTAGGCATCTCCTCCAGCTGCGTCGTCAACGTCTCCAGCTGGTCGTAGAGGTTTTTCAGCTTCGTCAGAAGGTCTTCAAGCTCCTCGACGGTGTTTTCCGCCGGCTTCTCAGCGGGTTGGAGATGTCTGCGGTGGGCTGCTAGGCTTCTTCTGCTGACTTCTGGAAACTT
>JANWZU010000131.1 GCA_025054795.1 Candidatus Caldarchaeum sp. | reverse complement strand
TGGGACAAGCTCGTCGAATCATTCCACAGGACTGTGGAACACACGCACGGAGACGACCACGGAGAGATGGCCGACGCCTTCGGCATAGAGCTGAAGCTCCTCGACGGCAGGCCCGCCACGGTTTCGCAGATTCTCAGGGCTGGGAAGCCTGTGCTGCTGGTCTTCTTCGCCACATGGTGTCCGACGTGCAGCAAAAACATCACGACACTCACCAAAGCCTACCCACACTTCAGAAACAAGGTGGCGGTTCTTTTGACGAGCTTCGACCCCGGCGACACACCGCAGGAAATACAGCGGTTCCTAGAGCAGCACAACGCACCCAGCGACTGGACTGTCGCCCAGCCCAACCTCGAATTCCTCGTAGCCCTACGTGTAATCACTCAGGAGACGATATTCGGCATCTCAGCGAAGGGCGAGATAGTTTATGAGAAGAGGTTCGGAACGCTGACCGAGGACGACTGGCTGAACATAGTTCACCGGCTTGAAGCAAGTCGCTGAAAACGTATAATAGTCGTTGCTCCAGTTCTGACTTGGAGTGCGGAGAGACGAGGTTGCATTTTTGCTGCAGCGGTCTGAGAAGGTCCGGGCTGCAGCGGATTTTCACATGCAGAGAGGCGACTACGATTTGGCTGTTTTCAACCTTGAGCAGTCTCTGCAGTTTTTTCTGAAAGCAAAGCTTCTGGAGAACGGAGTCGAGTTTCCGAAAACCCACATGTTGAGAAAGCTTTTCCTCCTATTGGGCGAGTGTCTGGGCAAGGGGGATGTTTTCCAACGGTTTGCCGACGAGCATGTCATCGAGTTCTCCGCTCTCGAAGACGCCTACATCACGTCACGCTATTTTCCACGTGAATTCACGAGGGAAGAGGCCCTTCGTCAGATAAGGTTCTATGAAGAGGTTGTGAACTTTGTCAGAGAGAATTCTGGTTGAGAGGGCTAGGATGCGGAGAAAAGTGTTCCAGAACCTTGAGACCTATCTGAGGGATTTGAGAGTCTTAATGCTAGGGTTGGACAGGGATTCTAAGCTCTATCTTTTCGGGTCCGTGGCCCGGGGCGAGCACGTCATGATGAGTGATGTTGATGTCTTGGTTGTGACGGAGCTGGAGCCTGCTAGAGTTATTGCTGAGCTTCGGAAAGCTGGTTTCGACGAGCCTTTCGAGTTTCACGTCGTAAACAAGGAGATGGCTGAGCGTTATTTTAGAAAGGTTGGCGTGGTCAGGCCTGTTGATTGACGCTGTGAAGTTTGACGAGGTTTGTTCTGCCGTGGGGCTTGACTTCAACGACGTTCCTGCGCCGGAGAGAGGCTATGAGACGATGGGTTTTCAGACGAGAGTATCCGAGGGCTTTGGCTATTTCTTTCTGCTCAGCTTCTCCTCCGCTGCGTGTAAGGTACTCGACCACAGCTTTCTCCTCAGCCGTAAGGCCCACTACTCTTGCAGATTGGCTGCCGGATGAGAAATAGACAGCAATAGGAAGTGTTATCAAGACCAACGCAGCCACGGCGAACGGCAGGTAAACCCACCACATCATCCCAACCATATGCGGCATCATGCCTCCCATCATCATCTCATGCTGCCAAATGCTCAGAGCCGTGGACAGGATTACCACGCCAGCCGTCAGCGAAACAGCCATCCACAGCTTCGAAAGACGGCTTGGAGCCAACTCCGCGTGATTCAACGCCCGCCTTGCTTTAAGGATTTTCACCGACTGTTTAAATATGTCTCGAATGTTTCACGTCTGTTTCAAGATACTTCTATATGCGTTCTCGAGGATTTGATGCCGTGAGACCTTATGAAAAGCAAGTTCCCTGTTTTCATTATCGTTTTGTATTCAGCGGTTTTAGCGGCTGGTTTAGCCGCAGCCTATGCATGGCCCGTGTGGTGGGATGTCCAGCCCTTCACCAGAATGTTTCCACAGCAGACTCCGTTTAGCTACGGGCCTCCGAGGATGATGCCCGGCGGAATGGCTGGTCTGTGTCCGTGCCTCGGCTGGTATGGTGGACAGACGGGCCCGAGGCTTACCATACAGCAGGCGGTTGATGTTTTGGAAAGGTATGTGGCAGGTCTCGGGCAGAACCTCAGGCTTCACGAGGTCATGGAGTTCCAGCGTAACTTCTACGCCGTCGTAGTGGAGCGTGATTCTGGCGTCGGTGCTTTCGAGCTGTTAGTCAACCCCTACACAGGCAGCGTCTCCCCTGAACCGGGGCCTAACATGATGTGGAACACGAAATACGGAATGCACTTCACGATGACGGGGTGGAGTTTCTCTCCGACAGCCGACATGCCTATAACGTCTGAGCAGGCGGAGCAGATTGCGTTTAACTATCTGAGAAACAGGTTTACGGAGCTTGTGGAAGTAGAGCATCCGACCCGGTTCTACGGCTACTACACCTTGGACTACATGCTTGACGGAAGGGTTCACGGCATGCTCAGCGTAAACGGCTACACAGGGCAGGTCTGGTACCACGGCTGGCACGGCCAATTCATACAGGAAGTTGAGCTGGAGGAGTAGCATTAGTTGACCGCCGCGGAGAAACCGACAGCAGCCTTCATACTCTCGCTTGTGGCTGGCGTTCTGATACTGGCGGGCGGGTTGTTCGGCGTTGCTGCTTGGATGATGTGGGACGGCATGGCTTACTGGGGTGGCTGGGGCGGGATGATGGGGCCTATGATGATGGGTTGGTGGATGCCTTGGGCGTGGTCCGCCTTTTCTCTCCTAGGCCTCGTCTCAGGCATAGCAATCATAGCCGGAGCTCTAATGCTCCAAAGCCATCCAGCTCAAGCCCAGACATGGGGAACGGTCATCCTAGTGTTCTCAGTCGTCAGTGTCTTCGGAATGGGCGGATTCCTGTTAGGAGCTCTGCTGGGCATACTGGGCGGAATACTAGCCCTAACGTGGAAGCTTGCGCAGACGAGGGGATGAACTGTGAGAAAACCACTACTCCTGTTGGGGCTCTTACTCGCAGCAGCCGTAAGCATATCCCTCGCCTCCACGACATGGAACACATCCCAAAACACAACAACATCTCAAGAACAGCATCAGCTTATAATTTACAGGACCGAGACGTGTTCATGCTGCAAGGAGTACGAAGCATACCTCAGAAATAACGGCCTATCGGTCAGAACAGTCATCGTTAACAACCACGAACTAAACAACGTTAGAAAAAGGCTCGGCGTTCCACAAGACCTGCTGAGCTGCCACACAGCGCAGGCAGGGCCCTACTTCATAGAAGGCCATGTCCCGCTCGAGATAATCAGAAAACTTTTGAGAGAAAAACCGGCAGTAGACGGGATTGCGTTGCCGGGAATGCCTTCCGGCTCGCCGGGCATGGGAGGCGTTAAAAAAGAGCCTTTCAACATATACGCAGCGGCAGGCGGGAAAATAACACTCTGGACGCAGGCTTAAATCAGGACAAACACACTCATACAACGTGCCGCAGGCAGAAGAGGTTGAACTGCTGAGGAGAAGGGCCCGGTCATTCCTAGCCCGGGCCGAAGAAAGCGTCGCCGCTGAAGACTACGACATCTCCTGCTTCCTAGCGGAGCAAGCCCTCCAACTCCACTTAAAATCACTACTGCTCGAGGAGCTGGGAGATTTCCCACGAACTCATTCAATATCCTTCTCACTTCAACAGATTAAAAAACTGCCTAAACATCAAGAGTTGGCTAAGCTGTTGGAAGGCAGAAAGAACGAGGTTAGGCTGATGGAGGACGCATACATCGCATCGAGATACCTGCCCAGACGAAACAACGAGGATGAAGCAAAGCTTTTGGTCAGGTTGGTGAGGGAGGTGCTTGAGTTTGGAGTGGTATTTTGACGACCTTCTCCAAAGAGCCAACATGGTCAGGGAGTGGAGGAAACACGTCCGAGAGGTTGTAAGAGCTGTTTCCAAAATACTGCCCGACGCAAAAGTCTATGTTTTCGGCAGCGTCGTCAGAGGCGAGGCTGTTGGAGGAAGCGACGTAGACATCCTCATAGTTTCAAAGCAGGCTCCTGCGAGCAACGTCGAGAGATCGGCGCTTAAGCTGAAGATAGAGGAGGCGGCTGGCTTCCCGTTCCACCACCCATTCGAGATACATTTAGTCGATGAAGAGGAGGCAAAATGGTACTTCAGCAGGGTTAAGGAGTTGACGCCGGCGACGGCTGGGAGCTAGGCGAACACGCTAGGCTCGGGATTGGTTAAATATTTTCGTCTCTCCTTGTCCGTGGATGCGTCGAGTCGGCTGGGACGAGTACAGAGATTACGTTCGGCGGAAAGGGTTTGTAGCTGTTGAAAACGTGAAAATACCTGTAGGCATGCGGCGTGAAATCAAGACCTACAGGCCTGAAGAACAGAGGCTTGAGACAACGACTGTCTGGAGCTTCCCGGAAAGAGGAAGCTGGGCCACGCACTCAGGCGACTACCGTGGAAACTGGAGTCCTCACATTCCACGCAACCTACTACTCAAGTACAGCAAGCCCGGCGAATGGGTCCTCGACCAGATGGTAGGGTCGGGGACAACGTTAGTAGAGGCGAAACTTCTGGGCCGGAACGCCGTAGGCGTCGACATAAACTACGAAGCAGTAATACTGGCGATGGACAGGCTCAACTTCAAGGTCGACGGCGATGAGGGCGAGGTAAAGCTGTACCACGGCGACGCAAGAAACCTAGAAAGAGTTGAAGACGAATCAATCGACCTGATAGCAACCCATCCACCCTACTGGGGAGTAATCAAATACACGTCGAAACTCGACGGCGACCTCTCAGCCCTCAAACGCTTGGAAAACTATCTCACGGAGATGGGTAAGGTCGCCTCCGAGTCTTACCGGGTTCTGAAGGCTGGAAGATACTGCGCAGTTTTGATAGGAGACACCCGTCGACACAAACACTACGTCCCGCTCTCTTACAGAGTTATGCAGCTGTTTCTGAAAGCCGGCTTCGTCCTAGCGGAGGACATCATAAAGCTGCAGCACAACATGAAGGCTACGAGGCTTAAGTGGCGTGGTGAGAGGTTTGAGCTCTACGGCTTCCACAAAATAGCGCACGAGCATCTGTTCGTCTTCAGAAAACCCCGAGACGAAGCAGAGAGGCTGAAGCTGAGAAAAAGCGTTGTTTGACGAAGCTCATGAAAAACAGCCTTGAACACATGTTTTTATTGCCGGACATGCATCATGACCCGTCATGGCTGTCCGTGTTCTGGAACGGTCTGAGCGCAACAGGGTTTTGGGAGGTGTTTTCGGCGGCTTAGGCGAATATCTCAACGTCGACCCCAACATTCTACGGCTCGTGGGCGTTGTCCTGCTGATACTTGCTCCCATCCCCATGGCCGTCGTCTACACTTTCGCTGTTCTGCTGATACCTAGGAAGGGCGGTGTGTCGTATGTTTCGCCGCAGGTTGACATGTCTAAGGTAGGACCTGTGATAGCAGGGCTTGTGCTGCTAGTCGTCGGCCTCGCCCTGATGGGCAGCCTTCCATGGGTAGTGCTATCATGGCCCCTTACAGGATTAACGGCGGCGTTCACCGGTCTGGCTGGTCTTGTCATAGCCATCATAGGCTTGATGCTGCTCGTCGGCCAGCTGAGAAAGCTCTGACCACGTAGGAAAAAAACAGCGGACTGCACAAAAGCCGAAGCCCCTGTGAAACAAACGCACAATATTTAAATTTCTGACAAAAAAGCTGCTCTCCATGCGCCCAATTGGACTAAGCTACGTGACGCACACAGGCCCGATAACATCTGGAGAGCTTGTTCAATCAGCTGTTTATGCAGAGAAACATGGATACCACTCGGTTTGGGTTCCAGAGCTCTACTACAACCGTGAATGCCACACGTTATTGGGCGCTATGGCTGCAGAAACGAAGAAAATCAAGCTAGCTTCGTCAGTAGTCAATCCGATAACCAGAAGCCCAAGCCTAATAGCCATGAGCGTAGCAACTTTAGATGAATACTCAGGAGGGAGAGCAATACTTGGCCTCGGCTCAGGAGGACGCATAGGGGCCGCCGTTCACGGCATACCTCCGGAACATAAAGGAGTTGAGCTGGGAGCCCCTGTCAGACGGCTGAGAGAATGTATCACACTTGTCAGACGGCTCCTCGCCGGTGAAAAAGTAAACTTCGAAGGCGAGTTCTACAACCTAGACTACGTCTCGCTGGAGTTCAAGCCGAGGAGTAAGAAGATACCGATCTATTTGGGGCAGCAGGGCCCTATGATGATGAGGCTTACAGGCCAGGTTGCCGACGGCGTCATCCTAACAATCGTGTCGTCCGAGAAATACGTAAGAGAAGCGGTCAGCCAAATCAGGCAAGGAGCAGACGAAGCTGGGAGAAATCCAGATGAAATTCACATAACCTCCAGAATAGTTGTCTCTATGTCCCGTGATGGGAGAAAAGCAAAAAAAACCGCTAAAATGATAGTCGGCAAAGTTCTTGTGCATCCGGGCTCGGCGCCCGTGATAGAAGCTAGCGGAATAGATCTTGACGAGATTAAACCGCTCAGG
>JANWZU010000126.1 GCA_025054795.1 Candidatus Caldarchaeum sp. | reverse complement strand
TACTAATACACGAGCTCAACGAGAGAGACATCAAGAAGCTGGGAGGGCTGGCTTCAAAAATGCCGATGACCGCCATAGCGATGCTTCTCGGCGGGCTTTCGATAGCTGGAACACCTCCGCTGGGCGGTTTCATGAGCGAATGGATGATCTTCACAGGAGGAGTCGACGCAGGATGGACCTTGTTCGTCGCCATAGCAGTGTTTGCGACGGCGATAACAGCTGGATACTACCTCAGAATGATGAGGACCGTGTTTTTCGGCGAAAGGAGGCTAGAGGCTACAGACGCCGGGTTAACCATGGCCGTCTCCATGACCCCGCTGATTTTGTTGGTCGTAATACTCGGCTTTCTAGCAGCGCCTCTCATAGCTGTCATCGGAGAATCTGCAGCTGCTCTCACGCCCAAGGTGCTGCCTACGTAGAACTCTCCGCCTGACAGACAAGCACAAATCAAAAACTCGTCTAAAAATTACGTCTGCTGCACAGGCAGGCTTTTACTTTTTAGCCGTGATGGGTCGGTTTTCATGGACAGCTCGGGGAAGTTTTCATGCAGGTAAAGCCTGATCAGGTAGGCTGCCGCCGCTAACGCTACAGCTCCAGCGACAATCATGGACCATCTTGGATAAAAAAGGGATTCTGTGAGAAACATCGAGATCGCTACCCAGAGAGCTGGTGAGAACAGAAAGAAGAGAGCCACGATACCCTTCGTCAACATAGTCTTGTCTGCTAGAAGACGGGCAACGGTAGCGGTGAGACCTTCGGAGAACTCAAGCTGGGCCAGAAGGTCGGGTGATAGATTGTAGAAGACCTTCCCGATGCTCTCAAACAGCTGAGGGTTTGTGGCTGCGAAGAAGTCGGGCCTGAGCCAAGCCTTCTTAACGCCCTCTTTTGTGGAGAGGTAGATGTTGTCCCCTTCAACACGCACCAACAGCCCTCTTCTCTTCGCAAACTTCTCAACGTTTAGAACTAGGTCTTTGGTAAGCTGTAGCACGGGGTTCTTCAACCCCATTCCGAGCATGGGAGGGTCCGAGGGAACGTACTTGTTCACGACGAAAACACCATCTCTGAACTCGGGCATCTTCTCCTGAATCATGGCCTCCGGCGTGTTTTTGGAAAGCTGTTCTTCGACATGCTTATACGCCTTGACGAATGCCTCCGACATCTCATGGCAAAAATGTATCCGTCTATTTATGCATAAGTCTCAAGGGCCCCTGTCGTAGAGAAAACAGCTCACCTCACGGCCGTCTGCGAGCTTTAGACTGTTCGGCTGCTGCAGGTCGCATTTCCCTTTTATGAATTGTGGGCATCTTGGATGGAATTTGCAGCCGCTGGGCGGGTTGGCTGGGTTCGGCGGCTCGCCTGGAACAACCTTCCTGAGGCCGAGCCTGTTGCGGGGGTCTGGCTCTGGAACAGCCTCTATCAAAGCCTGCGTGTAGGGGTGTTTCGGGTCTTTGAGAACAAGCTTTGTCGGCCCAACCTCAACTATGTTTCCAGCATACATCACAGCAAGCCTGTCCGAGAAGTACTTGGCCGTCGCCATGTCGTGGGTTATGTATAGGATTGTTAGGCCGTGTTTTTGCTGTATTTCCCTTAGAAGCAGGAGAATCTCAACCCTTATAGATGCGTCGAGCATCGTCACCGGCTCGTCTGCAACGATGAATTCTGGGTTAGATATTATTGCACGTGCGATCGCCACCCTCTGCCTCTGGCCTCCGCTGAGCATGTGAGGATATTTTGATGCGAAAAACTCCGGTGGGTTGAGCTTGACGTCGCTCAAGGCACGGAAAACTCTCTCCCTTCTCTCCTTGCTGTCGCCTATTCGGTTGATTACCAAGGGCTCCTCAACAGCCCTGTATACCGTGAAGCCGGGGTTTATGCTGGAGTATGGGTCTTGAAATATGACTCCAGCCTTCCTCCTTAGCTTCTTCAGCTGTTTTTCATCAAGCTCGGCTATGTTCACGCCGTCGAACAAAACCTTTCCCGAAGTAGGCTTGACCAACCCTATTGTTGATTTTCCTAGCGTTGTTTTCCCAGAGCCGCTTTCCCCCACTAGCGCCAAAGTTTCGCCACGGTTAATGACGACGCTAACACCGTCCACGGCCCTAACATAACCTGCCACGGAGAGAAAACGCCTAACCGGAAAGTAGACTCTTACATCATCCAACTCAACTATGTTCTCGGAGGTGTTCATCCACTCTCCTTCTCCAGCAACCAGCATGAAGCGTTGTGGCCCTCGCCGGCGTAGAGCATCGGAGGCGTCTCTACGTCGCATTTTCCTCTGACGATGAAAGGACACCGTGGATGGAAGCTGCAGCCGGTCGGCGGCTTGACGAGGTCTGGCGGGGCGCCTGGAATGAAAGCTGGATGCTTGTCCTCTCTGAGCGTGGGCACGCTGTCCAGCAGCATCTTTGTGTACGGGTGTTTAGTATGGATGTAGACGTCTTCGCAGGACCCTATTTCGACGATTTTACCTGCGTACATCACAGCCACACGGTCGGCCAGCTCGCTTGCAAGACCTAGGTCATGTGTTATGAACAGATATGTGAAACCCAGCTCCTCCTTCAGCCTCTTGAGCAGGTTCATGATGTTTGCCTGAGTTATGACGTCTAGGGCTGAGGTTGGTTCGTCCAGGATTATTATGCTAGGCTTAGCCACCAGAGACATGGCTATCAAAACTCGCTGCTTCATTCCTCCGCTGAGCTCGTGTGCATATCTTCTTCCAATCGCCGGGTCGAGTCCAACGAGCTTCAAAGCCTCGTGGGCTTCGGAAACCGCCTCATCCCTTTTAAATTTCATGTTGACTATCAGAGGTTCGGCCACTTGGTCCTCTATCCTGATGACGGGGTTTAGGGAGTTCATCGCTCCTTGAAAGACCATGGAAATTCCCTCCACCCTCACCTTCCTTCTAAACTCTTCTTCATCGATTTTCATGATGTCAAGGTCCTTGAACCACACCTCGCCGCCATAGGCTGCGACGTTACGGGGGAGTATCCTCATTATGGCTAGGGCTGTGGAGGATTTTCCGGAGCCGCTCTCCCCCACGATGGCTAGAGTTTCTCCCTTGCTGACTTCAAAGTTTATGCCGTCGACGGCTTTTACAACACCCCTGACCGTCGAGTAGTGAAGCAGCAGGTTTCTCACTTCGAGAACTTTGCTGTTTACCATTTCCATCACTTTCACGAACCTATTTTTTCCCTAGCATGCTGCCAGCCCAGAACACCGTGAAGCCCTACAACTATCCCTGCCAGAGAAAGAGAGTAGACGACAAGGCTCAAGATTATGTCTTTCTCTAAAAGCCCAACAGCCATCAAAAACGATGCGATGAACCCAACGAACAGTAGTGTGAGGCCGGCGAAAACCTCCATGGCCTCCCTGCTTAATTTCAGGTAGGTCGGAGTTTTTCGTTGAAACATGTTCAGACCTCCTTCAACCGGGGGTTGAATATTTTATCGAGGGCGAACCCGATGAGTGCGAAGCTGATTGACGTGGCGGCCAGCAGGGCCGAGGGGATGAGAACCCAGTAGTAGTGTCCTTTGAACAACGCTCCGAAGTAGAAGGCGTCTTGAATAACTTTACCCCAAGTAGGGGTGATAGGGTCCCCTATTCCCAGTATGGCTAGGGCTGCTTCTAGGAAAACAAAGTCGGCTGCTGAAAGAACGACGGACGGTATCATGGTGGGCAGCACACGTGGTATGAGGTGGATTACAACGATTCGTAGGTCGCCGGCGCCGTATGACCGTGCAGCCTCTATGTAGGGGGATTCTCGAAGCTGTAGGAAGAGGGCTCGGTAGTTTTTGACTCCGGGGCCGAAGGAGCTTAGAAAAACCACTATCAGAAGTATAACCCAGATGTTGACCTTGTAAAGCGTCGAGACCATAATCAGGACGGGTAGGAACGGGAGGACAAGGAAGACCTCGGTTATTCGCTGCATGACTGTGTCCACTCCTCCTCTAAACCATGCGCTCACGGCCCCTATGGTCATCTGTATCAAAGCGATCGAAACAGCGGCAGACACGCCGAAAAGAAGCGCTATGGGCGTTCCCCACAGAAGAGCTATCCCGATGTCTCTTCTCAGATGGTCTGTTCCAGCCCATCCATAGACTTTTCCATAAACCACCAGTTTTACGTCGAAGTCGGCTTCAGGCTCAAACAGAAGACCCTCAACAGAAAGCCTGTAATCGCCCTTCACCACTTTAACGCTCTCAGGGTTTAGCAGTGTCTCGTCAAAAGGTCCGAAAAGAATCGTCGAAGTCGGCACCGTGTAAGCAGGTTTTCTGCCCAACCTGTTTTCCATTAACTGGTTGAGCTCGGTCGACAGAACTGTGTCGCTCGATATGTAGAAACGGTCTTCTCTAGCTATGGTCATTCGGCGCAGAGGTATCTGTGTTCCGTCTGGCTTAGTCCAGCTGATGGTTAGCTGCGGAGGTGATGTTCTGTAGGTTGAAGTGAAGAAGAGGTTGATTTCGCTTGGGAAGTCGTCGAAGCCGTACCTGAAATTCATCTCGACTCTGGAAATCTTGATGTTCTCACCGGCTCTGACTGAGACTTTAATGACATCAGGTCCAGGCTTTTGCGTGTTTAGGATGAGTGTCTCCGGAAGCTTAGTTGGGCTGAAAAAGTTGACCCATGCGGGTAGGGCGTTCCTCGGGTTGTCGAGCCATGTAAGCTCTCCTGCTCTCCAAAGACGTGCCGCCTCTTCGAAGGGGAGCGTCGCAACGGTGTACACAGATAAGATGATGAGGAAGCAAAGTATTCCGACACCTACTAAAGACGATTTATAACGCAGCAGTGGTTTCAGCCGCATCATCTGGTCATCACACCCGCCCTAACCCGTGGGTCGAGGACGGCGTAGACGACTTCGAGGACGAATACCGTAATAGCCAGCAGATAGGCGTAGATGACGACTAGGCCGACGAGCACAGGGGTGTCGAAGGTGACAGACGCAACGTAGAAGAGGCTTCCAACTCCCGGCCAGTTGAAAACCGTCTCGGTGATGATGGCCCCTGTCCACGAAGCTAGCAGAGTTAGGGATAGGTCTGTGATTATGGGTGGGAGCGTCGGCCTCAGTATGTATCTCCGCCTTACCAAAGGCTCCGGTATTCCTCTCGCTCTCGCTACTTCGACGTAGTCCTCGCTCGAGAATATCAGGAAGAAAGTTCTTCTTGTGTAAGCGCTTATAAAGAAATAGGCTGTGAGCCATGACAGGACCGGTAGGACCATGTGTCTGAGAACGCTTAATGCGTATTGAAACCGGTCTGTTGGAGGCGGTACGTCGACCATCCCGCCGTAGGGCAGAATTCTCAGGATGGATGCGAAGAGCAGTATCAGGAAAAGGCCGTAGAACCAGCCGGGCAGCGACGACAAGGGTGTTAGAAGGCTGATCACCTTGTCAACCCTGCTTCCGTACCTCCGGCTGAGATACAGGCCCGTGAAAAGACCTAGAAAGAAAAGTATCAGCTGTGTGGTCGTGAAAAGCAGCACCGTGTTCGGAAGCCGCTCCATTATTATCACTCTGACGCTTCTCGAGCCGCTGTCGCTGCTCAGGAACAGCGACCTCCCAAGCTCTAGGCTCAGAGCGCTGTATAGGTAGTTGAAGCTTCTGACTATGAACGGCTGGTCGAACCCAAGCCGCCTCAACTCGAGTTGATAAAGCTGGTCTATCAGGTTTCTTACCTGAGTCTCGTTGAGCCCCCTGTAGGCCGGGTTAGCTCTAACCTCCTGAGAAACTCTCAACAAAGCCTCTCCTTTGACTATCTCGTCGACGTACCCCCCCATGTTGGCGACGTAAATAGCAGCATAGACTGCGACAACGACCGTGAGAGCTAAAACCAGCGCGCGCCTAGCTAGATACAGAACTGGTCTGAGGAGGTTCATTCCATCGTAAAAATATAGGGGGGCGGTAATAAGTATGGAGTCTACTTCCTTTTCGTCAAGCTGAGAGCTATACCGACAAGCGATATCACTACTGCGAGGACCGCAAGCCCAAGCACCAAGTTGACGGTTCCCTGCAAACCTTCGACGCCTGAGGATACTCTGTTGACGCTGCTCGTTAGGGAGCGTAGCTGTGCGTCGAGGGTCGAGACCTTTGCTTCTAGGTCGGCTCTAGCCTTGGCTACCTCGCTGAGTATGCCTTCCTTGAAGCTCAGTACGTTGAGGGTTGCTGTCGCGGTGGCTGGAACTCCAACCTTTTTAGAAACCGCTATGACCTCTAGCTTGGCAGCGCCCGTCGGAAGCTTGTAGGTCTCCTCAGGCTTTAAGACGACTCTCCAGCTTCCCCCGCCCAGTGGTTCAGCGAAGCCCACAGAGGTTCCGGCGGCGCTCATGAGTATGTACTTGACGTAGGCCATGTCCTCCTCCCGGTATGGCTGTCCTTTGAAAGTTATTGTGAGCGGTACCTCAGCCGGAAAGCCCGTCTCGATAGTCGGCGTCGCCGCCACTTTTATCTCTGGAATCATCGGCTCTGCGAACCCAGCCCACTTGGTCGGCGGGTCGGGAAACTCTCTGAAAGCCTTCAGAACAACTATTTTTGCGGTTGGGTCGACTCTGTCAAGGTAGAAAGGCCCGTTGCCCACAAGGAAGTGTCCCCTGCTGTCAACCCATCTCCTGAGCGTGTCGTATCTTTGTAAAGCCTCACGCCTCGACACATACTCGCCTAACACCTGCTCGTACGGTATGAAGGACCTTCCAATGGCGATGTTGAGATACTTTTTGAGCACATCTATCGACGGCCCTGCTACGAAGCTAGTCCATTCGACTTTAAGCTGTTCAGCTTTGTCTGCTGAGAACGCCAGCTCGTTGTTTGCTTCAGCCAGCCATGCAACGGCAACCGTGTGCCACGGGCCTGGTCCGTAGCCGTAGTCGGTGAAGAAGGCTGATGCGGCGGCGTTGACGTTCCACTCAGCGTCGAGGTAGGCTACGTCTGAGTAGTACTCTATAACGAGCGGTTCTTTGTTCAGTATTTTGAAGCCTTTGAACGTTGCTCTGAATTCCTCGAATACGGGGACGTAGGATTCGTCGTAGACTGGGCTTTTGGGGTCTGCCCTATCGAAGGTTAAGATGTAGCTGAATACTA
>JANWZU010000119.1 GCA_025054795.1 Candidatus Caldarchaeum sp. | reverse complement strand
CTACACAGGCGCAGGCACATCACTTTCCTCAGCGGCAAATTTGTCCCCAACCGCTCCCCCAAGCGGTACCCAAATCATTTCAAACAGTTGGCATTACTGGCGGTCCACAAACACTTACAACTTCGCTCCATCAGACAGCGGAACATGGCAGCTGCATGTAGAAGGCTATGGACACAACGGCTTAGTCTGTCATTTTAATCCTGGAGATGGAATATGGGATTGTGTTGAGTGGCCTACTACTTTGATTGTGGAAATGTATGTTTCAAGCAGCACATCCTTGTTGGGTACTTTCGTCGGCTCCGTCACCATAGGCGTTGCGGGGTCGTTCGATGTCACAATACCTGTCAGCGTTAGCTTCTCAACCAGCTGCACCAACTGCTACATACACGTAATAATGAGAAGAGGAACGACAGGCGGCGGCTTGTCGATAAACACCGGTGGAATGTCGCCCAACTCTTGGCTGCTTATTCCCGAAAACGGTCTCATCCTAGCGGCGGCGATGCCGGCTCTGCTTGCGTACATGCAAATGTTCCGGAGAAGAGCTCGTAAACAATCTCAAGCCATAAATCCAACCAAGCTCATCGTTTAGACGATGATGGTGCTGAGGTTGCTGCTTCTGTCCAGCAGCTTGCTGGGCGCTCTGCTGGTCTCCATGGTTTGGGGCGTCGTTCCGCCGTGGCTTTTCAGCTCTCTTGCAATAGGCTTGGCTGGGTTTGCTGCGGCCACCGTGCTGGCTTTCCTCGGAAAAGCCGTCGGCTACTGGGTTGGGCTTGGCCTAGCGATGGTTGTGCTGGTTGTTTCAGTTCCAGCGCCAGCCCACACTCAGTTCATACTGCGTGGAATGTTTTTGGAGTCGGCTGTGTTCGTCGCCGGCAGCATACTGCAAACCCTCTACATCATCCTGTTCGTCAGGCATATTCTTCTACGAAGACGACTTTCTCGAGGCCCTTGACAGCCTCCTTAAGCTCCTTAGCTAAAGCCCTCTTGCTCACCTGAAGCCCCGGAACTAGGAGGGCTTCTTCAGGTATCTTTATGGTTATTGTGGGCTGAGCTAGGTTTATCTCGAACTTTTCGACGGGCGCATCCGGTATACGGCTGTGGATGAGGCTTTTCACCCTGTCCATGTCTTCGGCCAGTATTGATTTGACTTCGACGCTGCAGACCAGAGTCTTGCCGGCTAGGTAGTGGTTGAAGTCCACCTGAACCCGGCCTGAGCCGACGGTTCTAACAACACCCTCCCTGCCCTCGACGTTGACGATGCTCCCGACTCTCAAAGGCCCCTCAGCGTCTTTGAACCTCCGCAGCGGAATCGTCCTAACCTTGGCAGGGTCCCTCGAGCCGAAAGCCTTCTCAGGAGGTATCTCAAACATCTTCCTCTCACCGACTTTCATCCCGACAAGCTCGTCCTCAACCGCCTTAAGCAGCATGCCCTTACCGATGACTACAAGCCGAGGCTCATAGGTCCGTGAAGCGTCGAAGACCCCTGCCTTCTTAGCCTCCTCCTCCGCCGTGGTGTCGACAACCTCGTCCGTCTCCTTAACCTTAATCGTGTAGTCGACGAGGACGTAAGCGTTCTGCTGAACTGTCGGTGATTCAGCTTCCTGAGCCATTTTAGTCAACCTGTGTCGTCTGTGTTATTTATACATACCTCCGAAGCCTCTTACGCCGAAGGCTGTTTTCGTAGCGGTTGGAAGGAGTTAGCGGGAGGCCCTCCAGCATCCAGATTCTTTAAATACAAGTGTTCAGACAATAATCCGAGGTTAAAATGCCGTCTGCATTCGTCCTGATCAACACCGAGATTGGAGCCGAGGAGGAGGTTGTGAACGAGCTGAAGAAAATCTCCTACATCAAAGAAGCCTACGTGGTTTACGGCGTCTACGACATAGTGGCGAAGGTGGAGGCTGACTCGATGGAGAAGCTGAAGGAAATCGTGTCGTGGAGCATCCGCCGCTTGGAGAAAGTGAGGTCAACCCTGACGATGCTCGTAGTCAGCTCCTGACAGTTCATTTGTTCTCTTAAAAAACGAAAAACCTAACTATTAGTT
>JANWZU010000118.1 GCA_025054795.1 Candidatus Caldarchaeum sp. | reverse complement strand
CGTCTCAAACTGCTTCTGCAGGAACGAACCGTCTCGGCTCAGAAACTCCGTAGAGGTGGAGAACTGGATTTTCCAGACGAAACCGCAGAGGTACGTAAGGCTAGCTGGCGTGTGGGCGAAATACCTCATGACCTGACAGTCAGGCATGTTGAGATAACAGGGCCTGTGGACAGGAAGATGATGATAAACGCCCTCAACTCGGGAGCCGACGTCTACATGGCAGACTTTGAAGACTCTTTCTCACCTGTCTGGGAATCCACCGTCCTAGGCCAGTTGAACCTCTTCGAAGCCGTCAGAAAAACAATCGAGTACAAAAGTCCAGACGGAAAACACTACACGCTGGCCGACAAAACAGCCACGCTCATAGTAAGGCCACGTGGCCTCCATCTGCTTGAAAAGAACGCATCCGCAGAGGGCTCGCCGGTTCCAGCGGCTCTTTTCGACTTCGGTGTCTATTTCTTCCACAACGCAAGCGAGTTGAGGCGTAGAGGTTCGGGGCCCTACTTCTACCTGCCCAAGCTGGAGAGCTATCTTGAGGCTAGGTGGTGGGCTGAGGTCTTCGACTCTGCTGAAAAAGCTCTCAACATTCCGCACGGGACGATAAAATGCAGCGTGCTGATTGAGACGATCACAGCAGCCTTCCAGATGGATGAAATCCTGTATGAGCTGAGAGACTATGCAACAGCCCTCAACCTCGGCAGATGGGATTACATCTTCAGCTTCATCAAACGTCTAGGCCACGACCCAAGATACACTATGCCGGACCGAAGCCACCTAACCATGGACAAACACTTCCTCAAGTCAGCGGCCCTTCTGCTCGTCAAAACATGCCACAGACGTGGAGCCTACGCCATAGGAGGGATGGCTGCTCAAGTCCCGATACGTGGAAACCCCGAGGCTCAGCAGAAAGCCTTCGACAAAGTTAGGGAAGACAAGCTTAGGGAGATATCTCAGGGCTTCGACGGAGCGTGGGTAGCCCATCCAGACCTAGTTCCGATAGTCAAGAAGCTTTTCGTCGAGAAGCTGAACGGCCCCAACCAGCTACACATCAAGCACGACAACGTAGCCATAACTGCTGAAGACCTGCTCAAAATCCCAGAAGGCGAGAGAACCGCCGAAGGCATGAGGGCCAACATGGAGGTCGGCCTCCGCTACCTAGAGTCGTGGCTGCGTGGAAACGGCTGCGTAGCTATCAACTTCCTTATGGAGGACGCCGCAACCTTCGAAATAGCCAGAGCCCTGATCTGGCAGTGGGTCAAGCATGGAGCTACGCTTTCGGACGGTAGAAGAGTGTCTCCAACCGTGTTCGAGGAGGAGTTGAACAAGGTTCTGGAAAAACTCCGGCAGGAGCAGGGTGAAGAGAACTACAGACGGTCTAAGTTCCAGCTAGCCGCTGAAATTCTACGCAAAACAGTCCTCGCAGACGAATTCATAGAGTTCACACCGCCGATAGCCTACAGCTACATAGACTAGCTTAAACCGCCGATCCCTCAGAACGGCGGGTCGCAGCATGGACAGAGGCCGCAACACGGACAGTCCAACGATAACCACCTCCGCCATGCCCATGTTGTTCTAGCATTTATTGACTAGGCTGCAGCTCGGACATTCATCGGGCGCTTTACATCTACATAGATGGTAAAAACCATCGATAGTGCGGCAGACTCGACAGGCCTCTCTCAAACGTCTCAAAACCCTTGACAAAACCTCCTGATGCAGACCTGTCAAACGCCTAAGCTGGTTAAACCTGAAACACGCATTCGGATGTTTCTGGAAAATTTTCAACACCTCTTTCTCACGACCACCAACCAGAAAAATGCGACTGCACCGCATCCCGGATTGTGCTTCATGTCGTAATATTTATTGACTAATTTTCGTCGGTTAATTGTTCTCTAGCAGAAAAGCACAGTCTAGTGGAATTGCATCTGATAATCTATCCAGATGTTCACGTGTGTGAACTGCTCCATAGTATTGAGCCTAATCCCGCTAGGTTAACATAATTGACGGTTTGATAGGGGCGCCGGGACGAAGTTGCCGGTATTCTACTGAGGAAACATTTTTATACTTCCACTACATAAACAATAATGGTATATAATCGCCGTCGTCCCACGAGGCACGACGGTCTTATATTCGGCGATTTTTTGGGTTGTCCATGTATCCAGCTGAAAAAGCAGCTGTTTTCATCGATGGAGGGTATCTCGAGAAACTGCTTAAGCATTACTTTGCTGAGAAACGTATAGACCCCGCGGCTAACCGCGAGGTCATGGTTGAACCACGTATAGATTTTCTGCGCTTGTCCGAGCTACTTTGCAAGGGATACGAACGTTTTAGGACATATTACTACAACTGTATGCCTTATCAATCCAATCCTCCGACTCGTGAAGAGAGTGAACGATATAGCAACAAACGACGATTCATTCAATATCTTCAAAGGTTGCCGCGTTTTCAGGTTAGACTGGGAAGGCTCCGCAAGACAGCATCGGGTGAATTCGAGCAAAAAGGGGTGGATGTTCAGCTTGCAATAGATTTGGTTGAGCTTGCGGCTGTAAGAACTATTCGAAAAGCGGTCCTAATAGGAGGTGATGCAGATTATGTCCCGCCGGTAAAAAAGGCAAGAGATTTTCACGTCATAGTTGAGCTGTATTATCATTCACGACACGTAAGCGATGAGCTATTTGACGCATGTGATGAAAGAACAGAAATAACTGAAGAGTTGGTTGATTCTGTGCGAATCATTAATCCGTAATGATTCAGCAGATGGCAGCTTAATTCTATAACTGGCCGTTCTTATCTTTGTTTGGATGATTTTCTTCGGGACGACTTTTTCAGGGCTGGAGGATGTTGCGGCGGCTGAGGTTTCAGGCCTTTTAGGCGTTGAGCCTGAGAGAGACGTCGCCAAGGTTTTCTTCAAAGGCTCGGTCAAGGATTGCATCACACTCAACTTGGCCGGTCAGACGGTTAACAGGGTTTTTCTGCTTCTGCTGCGAGACAAAGCCGAAAGCCTCGGGGATGTCGAGAGGCTGGCCGGTTCTCTGGACTACACGGAGGTCATCGAGCGTGGACAAAGTTTCGCCGTCCGAGCTGATAGAATCGGCTCACATCCTTTCACAAGCCTCGACATCGCTGCGGCGGTTGGGAAAGCCGTCATCGACTCGTACGCTGCAGCCTCCGGAGTCCGTCTGAAGGTCAACCTGCGAGAACCAGACGTCGAAATCTACTGCATCCTGAGAAACGAAGAGTTTCTGGTAGGGGTGAACACCACGGGCGAGTCGCTGCATCGCAGATGGTACAGAGCCGGCTACCACAGGGCCGCCCTGTCGCCGACAGTCGCAAACTCCATGGTCAGGCT
Organism: Candidatus Caldarchaeum sp.; assembly: GCA_025054795.1. Classification (GTDB taxonomy): domain Archaea; phylum Thermoproteota; class Nitrososphaeria_A; order Caldarchaeales; family Caldarchaeaceae; genus Caldarchaeum. The sequence continues at coordinate 2,605 of JANWZU010000118.1, read as the reverse complement.
TTCAGGATGGAAACGCAGCCAATCACTTTTAGACCCTTTCTGCGGCTCAGGCACAATCCCGCTCGAAGCAGCAATCCACGGCTTATGCATTTCACCCGGCCTCCGCCGAACCCTAGCTCTCGAGAAGCTAGTGTTCGTAGAACCCGAGGAGGTGGAGAACATCAGAGAAACTTTGTGGAGACGTGAAAGGAGAGACGAAAAACTCACCATAATGGGGTTTGACGCATCACCGCACGCCGTCGCAGTCGCAAAGTCGAGCCTGAGTTCTTCTGGGCTTGGCGAAGCTGTGCGTTTCGCAGTCGGCGACGTGTATGCGCTAGACAGGTTGTTGACCTCGAACGTGGACAGAGTTGTGTGCAACCCACCCTTCGGCCTTCGGATGAGGCTTCGTCAGCCGGAGAGATTCTACGTCGAAGCCTTCAAAGCCGTAAAAAACGCATGTCCGGAGGCTTCGCTCACCGTCTTGTTCAGCAAGCAAGCCGTGGTTTTGAGGGCGTTGGAAACAGCCGGGTACAGCGTTCTGTCGATGCGGAAAATCCTGCTGGGCCCCATAACCGCATACATAGCCACATCCGTTTAGACCGTGTAACGTATTCGAGATTCCACTCCGTAGCCTCCGGTTAACGGGTCTTTAAAGATCTCTAGATGCGGTGGGTTGAAGGTGAATAAGAAGAACAGGACAACGGCTAGAGTTAGAGCTATGATGGGTAGAATGTTGACGGGTTTGCCGCCGTGTTTCAGCACCAGCTTATAGCTGATAAGCTGGCCTGCTGCGACAGAGGCCATGAACAACCCGATGTCGTAGGCGAGGTTGCTGCTGTGGAAAACAGCCTTGTATGCGTAGAAGCCGACGACTATGATTACAGGCATCGAGAAAACACCGACAGCCTTGCCGTAGAGGAAGTTCGGATAAAGTTTACGCAATCTGGCATACTGGATGGCGGCCAGAATCAAAGCGGGGAAGAACGGAAGCTTCAGATGCTCCCAGACGCTTTCGTTGACCGCTGATATTAGGGCCACAGCCGGGTTCATTCCAGACATTTCATAGGTAAAATGTAGCAAAGAACCCATCAGTATGATGAACGGGACGCCGGCCAACTCGGATTGTTTAAGGAACCTCCTTTCCAGTAAGACTGCCATGGTAAAGTTAGGCTATATCTAAATTTATATCTTACCCATCAACAAGTAGAAAACTCAACCATATAAACCAGCCCGAACAGAACAGGCCTGACAAAAAGTTGGATGACGAATTTGCCGTCGAGATCAGAAAGGATGAAGAAGACGTTTTGAAGGCCTTGTCGATGGCCTCCGAGGGCGAGGTCAGCTTCACAGGAATGCGCAGGGCCCTCGGGATGCATCAGGAGAAGCTTTCACGCATACTCAAGAGGCTGGAGAAGCATGGCCTTGTAGACCGTACGGAACACGGCTACAGGCTGAGCGGAAAAGCTAGGAAGCTGGTCTCAGCATCCGGCACGAATCAGCCGTACGTGCTTGTGGACACCTTGGTCGAGGACATCGGCCTCGTTCTGGCAGGTGTCGCATCCCTCCGTGGAAGATGGGTTGAGGAGCTGAGATGGCTGAGCTACAGCGTCGAAGACGACGCCCACGTCCTCAGATGGATTTCACACGACGGCTCCATGCTGATAACCCTAAGGCTGAAAAACAGCCGTCTTCAGATCGAGAGCAACGTACACGACCGCAGAGCCGTCAGAGCTGCCTTGGCGGTTCTCCGCAAAGCCTACGAGCTGGCGCTGGTCGACGACGAAACACCTGTGAAAGCGTTCTACGCAACACCGTTCAACATAGCCGGCTGAGCGTGACCGGCTGCACGTCAAGTCAGTCGCTAAACGTCTCCCATAATATGTATCCACGAGCGGAAATGACCACGATAGTTGGTTTGAAAGCAGTCGACGGAGTTGTCCTAGCGTCAGACAGAAGAGCGAGCAAAGGCTTTTTCATCGCATCAAAGACAACTCAGAAGATCATGAAGGTTGACGACAGCCTCGCAGTCGCCATAGCAGGCCTCGTGTCGGACGCCGTCTACCTCGTCAACGTCGTCAGAGCCGAACGCAAGCTAATCGCACTACGCAGAGGCTATCCTATGTCGGTCGCCGAATCAGGCAAACTAATCAGCAACCTGTTTTACAGCGGCATGAGAAACTACCTCCCCTACTTCGCCGAGCTCATAGTAGCGGGAGTCGACGACGAAGGCCCACACGTCTACAGCAGCGACATGAGCGGCTCAATCATGGCCGAAGAATTCGTTTCATCGGGCAGCGGCTCGCCAATAGCCTACGGAGTCCTCGAGAGCCTCTACAACCCTACCCTGCGGCTCGAAGAAGCGCAGAACATAGCGGTCAAAGCGGTTGAAGCGGCGATGCAGCGAGACCCGGGTTCCGGCAACGGCGTCGACGTACTAGCCATTCCTGTGAGGAAGGTGATGTAGAAGTTGGCTTTCGACCCCTCTCGTTTCCAGATGTTCTACGGCCCTGAAGGGCGGATGACGCTCGTCGACAGGGCCCTCGAAGCCGTGATGAGGGGAGCCATAAGCATAGGCCTAAGGTTCCCGAAGTACGCTGTCGTCGCAAGCATGGTCAAGCCCACC
>JANWZU010000081.1 GCA_025054795.1 Candidatus Caldarchaeum sp. | reverse complement strand
CGGCGATGATGTGATCAAAACCGTCCGTGAGGCTGCTGAGAGACGAATGTGAAAAAAGTTGATTGATACATCAGAGCTTTTAGGACGTATGGGCTATGACTTTCACAAATTCGTATCCAAGGCTGTGAAGCCTGGCCTTGTTTCTGAAAGGTTCTCCGACCTGCTGCCAGGGTTGAGGTCTGCGAAGAGTTTGAAGGGCCGTGGTTTAGCAGGCAAACAGCTTTACGTCCATCAGAAGCAGGCGCTGGACGCCCTGCTCTCAGGAGAAAACCTGGTTCTCAAAGCCGGGACGGGCAGCGGAAAGACGGAGGCCTGGTTTCTCTACACGGCTCAAAAGAAGGTTAGGACGCTGGCTGTCTACCCTACACTGGCTCTGTCCAACGACCAAATGCAGAGGCTAGCCGACTACTGCGCCGACTTAGGCATGAAACAAATGCCCATAGACGCTTTGCGTAAACAGGAATACATCAACAAAATAGGTTCGAGGGCTCTTAGGAATGATTTGGCGAGTTCCGACATCGTGATAACAAACCCAGCCTACCTTTTGAACGAGCTGAAGAGAATAGCCTTCAGCAAACCATCCTTCATCAAAGATTTCCTAGCGAATTGTGGCCTCGTCGTGCTTGACGAATTCGACTTCTACGGCCCACGGTCTATCTCGATACTTTTGACGATGATGAAGCTCGTTGTCGAGCTGATAAACCCGGCTATACAGCTGGTTGTGATGACGGCCACGCTTCAAGACCCGTATGAAGTGGCTGAGATGCTTTCGAAGATTAACGGGAGAAAAACATCAGTCGTAGACGGCGAGGCCTTCCATGCGGAAAACAGAGCATACCTCATACTCGGAAAGTCCCTTGAGAAGGTCTGGAGCAGAATAAGGGGTCATCGAGAGAAGCTGGAAGATTTAGGAGCCGGCCCAGATGTTCTAAAGTGTCTTAATGACTTTGACTACTTTAGGCGTAATTTTTTCAAACTTGTTGACACAGCTGAAGCCGCCGGAGTTGAGGTTAAAGAATTCTTCGAGGACCCTGCTGAGGTTTTACGACACTACGCTGAAGACTATGCTCTTACGCTTGTTTTTACGAACAGCATAGCTGCGGCTGAGGAGATGGCTAGACGTGTTTCGATGAAGCTGGGGGATTCGAAGGCGGTTGCGACTCATCACCATCTTCTCCTCAAAACTCAGCGTCAGCAGATTGAGGAAAACGCTCGGAAAGGTGTTGTGAGGCTCGTTTTCACTCCGAGAACCCTGAGTCAGGGAATAGACATAGGTGATGTGAAGCGTGTTGTTCATCTGGGATTGCCTAGGAATGTCAGGGAGTTTCGGCAGAGGGAGGGACGTAAGGGGAGGCGGCCCGAAATAGAGTGGACCGAAACTGTCGTGATACCTTTCAGCCAATGGGACCGACATCTTCTGTCTAAAGGCGTTGACGTTTTCAAGAAATGGGTTGAACTACCGGTTGAGAGGACCGTGGTCAACAGGGAGAACCTGTACGGCAGCTTGTTCAAAGCCTTGTTTTCGTTCCAGTCGCCCTTGATGCGGGGTAGAATGGACAAAAGCGAAATTCTTTTTCTCAGAAGCCTAGGGCTTGAGCGGGACGGGCTTTTGACGACTTTGGGTAAGAACGCATGGCTCAAGATGAACTTCTACGAGTTCGCTCCACCATACGGAATTAAGCGATGGCGTGTGGGGGAGGACGGCGGGCTGAGAAACCTTGAAGACATTTCTCACGTTGACTTGGTTGAGAAGTTCCAGCCGGGAGCGGTAGACCCCAGCAGCGACGGAGTGGTCGTCGAAGCACGTGTTGGCGGCTCTAGAGGCAGAGTCGTGACGGCGGTTGTTGTTGACGACTTGAGGGAAAGCCGTCTCAGAAGGGTTGATTCACTAGCTCCTGGTTTGGAGGAGTATGAGAGAACTAAGCTGAGATGGGGTGAGACGCCCGACATTAAAAGAGACTATCGCTCAGGCCGTCTACAGTCAGTTGTCCACCTTGTGGCGCAAGTGCCTGCTAACGGGTTCGGCTACTTCACCGAGTTTCCCAACAGAGTCGAATGGCGTGTGGCCTCCGAAAGAAGACAGATCCTTACAGTAGGCGAAAGGACGTTCGTCTCAAGACAGTACAAGTCCATCGAAGTTCCTACTCCAACATACGGAGTGTACGGAGACTACACCTACGGCTTGACCGTTGAAGCCTCCCCGCTCGACGACCAGTCGCTGCTGAGAATCGGAGCATGCTTCATCGTGATAGTTTTTAGAAGGCTGTATAACATCTCGGTCGACCTCCTAAAGTACGATGTCCACGTCGTCGGTGAAAGAAAAATCGTCTCCTTCTATGAGTCTGAGAGCGCCTGCCTAATCCCCAAAACAGACTGGAGAAAGGTCTACGAAGATGTTTCAAGCTATTCGCCGGATGAGCTGGACGAGGTTTTGATGGAGCAGGTTGACGAACAGGCGTACGCATCATTCATGGCTTTAAAGCTCGACTGGGAGACCGCTAGGAAACATGCGTTGAAGATAATCGAGTACGTATTGTTGCGGGAGACACTTCGGGTTCAGCTCGGAGAATTTGCTGTTGATGTTGTTAAACCCTCGAGGGCGTTGAAGGCTGTCTCTTTTTCGGCTGTGTTCCTCGGCTTGAGGGATGACATGGGTGCTGGGCTCTACACTCTCGCCTTGTTTGACGGCCAAGACACCATCGTCTTCACAGGAATGACGGAGTTCAACCAACCATCTGAAAACGCCGACGGAACAGTCTCTAAGCTTCTGAACCTAGTCAACCAAGGCTTCAAGCTTCTGGTCTACGACTTCGACAACCTTGTGAAAACCTTGGAAACCTGCGGCCTCGAGGGACTGAAGGCGCTGCTCACAGGCTTGGTGCAATCAGGGAGAATAATAGATGTGAAGAGTCAGCTGGCCGATAAGCTGGGCAAGCAGATCCCGCTCGAGATTTTAGAAACTTCTCTCGGGTTGAAAAAATCCATGCTTTCTGACCTTGCGGTCAGGAGGGAGCTTGAGAGGAGAAGAAGGCCGAGCATGCGGTTCATCAGGTCTAAGCCTGAAAGACTCAAGCAAGCGATGGAGAACTTTCTAAGCGACGAGGCGAGGAACATCTTTATTGCATGGCTAGTCTCCCAGAAAGTTTAGGATTGTCATGCGTATTGCCGTTGACGTCGACGGAGTCTTAGCGGATTTGGCTGGAATGATAATAAAGATATACCACGAGGAGACGGGCGTAAAGCTCGAGAGGGAGGCCATAACCGAGTGGGAGTTCTGGCACAGACTGTCTATGACTAGACAACAGTTCATGCAGATGATTGTGAAGGCATGGTCCAGATGGGCGGAGATACAGCCTATAGAAGACGACATGGCGGAAGACGTGAAGAAGCTTCATAGCTTCGGCGAGGTCGACGTGCTGACACAGAGACCGGCTGAAACCATCGACGCCGTAAAAAAATGGCTTAGACATCACGGCGTCCCATACCGGATGTTCACATGGGTTCCGCTCAAATCCTCCAAAGCTAACTTTGTGTACGACGTGTACATAGACGACTCTCCACGCGTT
>JANWZU010000079.1 GCA_025054795.1 Candidatus Caldarchaeum sp. | reverse complement strand
GCATGAGCTGGCCAAGGTGATCGGGCTCAGCCCGGCTAAGATAAGGGTAATCCAGCCAGAGATTGGAGGGGCCTTCGGAAGAGGCATGGACATCTACCCCCTCGACCCCATAACGGCGGCCCTCTCGATCAAAACCAGAAGGCCTGTGAAGATCATCTTCACACGGGAGGAGGAACTGCAGTACGCACCGCCGCGGCAGCCAGCTATCATACGCATGCGAACAGCCGCCGACAGAGAGGGCCGTCTACTAGCTAGAGATACTCATGTTATTCTCGATGCAGGTGCCTACGTATCGTGGGGGCCTTTCGACGGCCGTGTGATGATGGCCACAGCCACGGGCCTCTACACTGTTCCAGAAGTGCGTTTTGAGGCTACGATAGTCTACACGAACAACCCCTACACCGGAACGCAGCGAGGCGCCGGCAACCCGCAGATAACGTTTGCGATAGAGCAGCAGATGGACATGCTGGCCGAGGAGCTCGGCATGGACCCGGTTGAGTTCAGAATACTCAACGCCAACCGGCCTAACACCACCACTCCTCAAGGCATGAAGATAACGACGTGCGAGCTGGCCGAGTGTCTACGCAGAGCAGCACGAGAAGTTGGATGGAGGGGAAGGGGGCAGGCTGGACCCAACCGTGGCATAGGTTTCGCTTCCTTCTTCCACGTCGGAGGAGGCGCAAGAGTCTACCGGTCGGACGGCTGCGGAACAATAATCTCGATTGACGACTTTGGCGTGGCGACCGTGATCACGGGCTCGACGGACCTAGGAACAGGCTCGGACACGGCGATAGCTCAGATTGTAGCCGAAGAGCTGGGCGTCCCGGTTCAAAACGTGAAGGTGGTTAACGACGACGCCTCGATAAGGCCTTGGGATGTGGGGACGCACGCCAGCAGAGCCACGTTCGTAGCGGGAAACTCCGCCCTCATGGCTGCGAGGAAAGCCAAGGAGATGATTCTCAGCGCTGCAGCCGAGATGCTCGGAGAGAGGCCGTCGGAGCTTGTGGCCGAGAACGGTGAAATATATTCGAGAAACACTCCGTCGAAGAGGGTGAGTTTCGACAAAGTGGTCCGCAGCCTTCATTTCAGGCAGGGAGGAACAAACCTCGTTGTATCGGCTTACTACGACCCTCCGACCGAGATGCAGGACGAAAAATGGATGGGGAACTTGTCGGCAGCCTACTCGTTCGGAGTTCAGGCTGCACTTGTAGAAGTAGACCCTGAGACGGGATGGCTGAAAGTCTTGAAGATAGTCTCGGTGCACGACTCGGGCCGCATAATCAACCCGATGGCTGCCGAAGGACAGGTTCATGGAGGTGTTGCGATGGGCGTTGGCTACGCCTTGTACGAGGAGATGGTTCTCGACCACGGAAGGGTTGTTAACGCGTCGCTGGCGGATTATCTGCTGCCAACGGCTCTTGAAACGCCTCAGGTGAAGGTTGTTTTCGTGGAGAAGCCCGACCCTGCGGGCCCCTTCGGAGCCAAAGGCATAGGCGAGACAGGCTGTATCCCTACGCCGGCTGCTTTGGCTAACGCTGTTTACGACGCTGTCGGCAGGCGTGTAAGGTCGCTGCCCATCAAGCCGGAGAAGGTACGTTAGTTTTGTTGATGTGTAAGATATAATAGTGGGCATAACGCCGTTATACCGTAATGACTGAGAAACAAGCCCTAGAAATCGACTACAGCAGGTACGACTTTAAAGACCCGGAGCTGTACGTCTACAAGTCTAAACCGGGCCTCTCACAAGCCATCGTAGAGGAGATCTCAAGGCAGAAGGACGAGCCTGAGTGGCTGCGAAAATTCAGGCTCAAGTCGCTCGACATCTTCCTTAAAAAGCCGATGCCGCTGTGGGGCGGCGACCTGAAGCAGGTGGATTTCGACAGAATACACTACTACATCAAGCCGAGCGACAGAAAAGCCTCAAGCTGGGACGACGTCCCAGAGTACATCAAGAAGACCTTCGACAGGCTTGGAATACCCGAGGCCGAGAGAAAGTTCCTAGCAGGTGTGGGAGCGCAGTACGAGAGCGAGGTCGTCTACCACAACCTCCAGAAGGAGCTTCAGAAGAAGGGAGTCATATTCGTCGACCCCGACACCGCCTTCAGAGAATACTCGGACATTTTCAGACCATACTTCGGCAAGGTCGTTCCTCCCGAGGACAACAAGTTCGCAGCCCTCAACAGCGCAGTCTTCAGCGGCGGCAGCTTCATCTACGTCCCCGAAGGAGTTGACATCCAATATCCTCTTCAAGCCTACTTCAGGATAAACGCAGCAAACGTGGGACAGTTCGAGCGAACGCTGATCATAGCGGAGCCCTACAGCAGAGTCCATTACATAGAGGGGTGCACGGCTCCCATATACTCGACGTCATCGCTGCACACGGCGGTCGTCGAGATAGTTGCTAAGAAAGGCGCCTACGTCAGGTACACCACCCTGCAGAACTGGAGCCCAGATGTTTACAACCTAGTGACGAAGAGGGCCCATGCGTATGAGGAGGCTACGGTTGAGTGGGTTGACGCCAACATAGGCAGCAAAGTCACCATGAAGTATCCGAGCGTCTACCTTCTTGGCCGAGGAGCTAAGGCGGACATTCTCTCCGTCGCTTTCGCAGGCAGAGGGCAGCATCAGGACACCGGAGCTAAGGCGGTTCATCTAGCTCCAGACACGACTTCACGGATAACTGCGAAGTCTGTCTGCAAAGACGGCGGAAGAACGTCGTACAGGGGTCTTCTGCATGTGGCGAAGGGTGCTAAGCGTGTAAAGTCAAGCGTCAGGTGCGACGCCCTGATTCTTGACGACCTTTCGAGGACCGACACCTATCCGTACAACGACATAAACGAGGAGGACACGACGGCGACGCACGAAGCAACCGTGGGCAAGATAGGCGAGGAGCAGCTGTTCTACCTGATGAGCCGTGGGCTGACGGAGCAGGAAGCTCTAAACATGATCGTCCTAGGATTCCTCGAGCCTTTCACCAAGACCTTGCCGATGGAGTACGCCGTCGAGTTCAACAGACTCATCGAGCTTGAGATGTCGGGCTCGGTGGGCTAGGGGCGAGGAAAACCTCAACCCTGCTCCCCAACTTCACACCATTTTCTCTGACGAAGCCGCTTCTCACCTCGACCACGTAAAGAGCCTCGTCTGCAGGCTCGAGGGAGGGGCAGACCCCGCCCAACGGACACGGCTGAGCATCTTCGACAACGTGGACAACTCTTCCGTCAGCTCCAACCCATATTATGTCCAGCGCAAAACGCATTCTGTACATCCAGAATGAGTATCTGCCGGGTTTTTCGAAGACGAAGAGCATGCCCCAACCATCCTCAAGATGGTCTCTGTCGGACAGGCCTTTCGACCGCTCCTCAACCGTGTCGGCTATCTCTACGTAAACTCTGACTCCTTCAACGACTACGTAGGGGTGTTGTGGGGGTTCTGTTGTGGTTGAGGTGATGGACTGATGCTTGGAATGACCGTCCTCCATCCTGAGCTGGATCATCAGACCGGAGGAAACAGCTGCCAAAAGAATAAGTATTAGAATGTGTTTCCTTCTCACATCAGGTTTGCTGAAACGGTTATCTTAACGTTTCCTTTGAGAGCCTTAGACACCGGACATCCCTCTCCAGCCGTTGAAGCGGCTTTTTCAAAACCCGCCTTGTCCATGCCCGGTACAGCTCCCAGCACGTTTATGTTTATCTGCGTTATTCTAAAGCCTTCGTCGGTCTTGGCGAAATGAGCCTCTGCAGAAACTTCCAAGCGTGTCGCAGGCTTGCCCTCCTTCGCCAGAATGTTCGAAAGAGCCATCGCAAAACAGCTTGCATGAGCGGCGGCAAGAAGCTCCTCCGGGCTCGTCATCCCCGGAACCTTCGACGAACGTGCAGCCCACGTGACTTCACGGGACGGCAGAGCTCCGCTTTCGAAGCTTACGACTCCTTTTCCGTGGAAGAGGTCACCTTCCCAAACAGCTTTAGCCTTGCTGACAACCGGCGCTGACATGCCTCCCTAGCCGGGTTTGTAGTTTTTAGGCTTTACGCTACTACGCAGCTGGACCAGCCGCAGTCTAGGCAGGTCTGACAACCCTCTTGAAACAGTATGGTTTTTCCGCCGCAGGCTGGGCAGCTAGCAGGTATGCCGGGCTTTGGAGCTGCAGCCTCGCCGCCTTTCTCGAAGACGTCGACACCAAGTTCCCTCAAAATTTCAAGGGTTTTGTTGAGTGTTTTTCT
>JANWZU010000019.1 GCA_025054795.1 Candidatus Caldarchaeum sp. | reverse complement strand
AAGTTAGGGAGAGGGGACACAGAGTTCCACAGGACCTGCCGCTTCCGATAGTTGTGGAGGACTCTGTCGAATCGCTGGAAAAAACGAAAGAGGTCAGGTCGTTCCTTCTCAAGCTTGGTCTAGGCGAGGAGCTGGAGCGATGTGCGGAGGTCAAGATTAGGGCTGGCAAAGGAAAGAAAAGAGGCAGGAGATACAAGGGTAAGAGAGGCCCTATGATAGTGGTGTCTAAGAAATGCCGCCTCTCGAAGGCCGCTGAAAACATTCCGGGAGTCGACGTAGTCGAGGCCCGCAACCTGAGTGTTTTGAATTTGGCTCCAGGAGGCAGCCCTGGAAGACTAGCCATATTCACCAAGTCTTCACTCGATGCGGTTGGTGAGCGGTTCAAATGAACCTGCAGGACGTTGTTAAGAGGGTTGTGATAACTCAGGACGCCGTCTCGCTGATCGAGAAGGAGAACAAACTGGTCCTGATTGTCGACCTTAAAGCCGACAAGAATACAATCAAGCGTGCGGTGGAGCATCTGTACGAAGTGGAGGTTGAGAGAGTCAACACCCTAATAACCTCTCGTGGTGAGAAAAAGGCCTTCGTAAGGCTTAAGCCAGAGTACAAGGCTTCTGAACTAGCCGTCAAGCTGGGGATATTCTGAGGTGGATGTAGATGGGTAGGAACATAAGGGCGCAGCGCATCGGTCGTGGCTCCCCTAGGTTCATCGCATCCAAACACCGTAGGTACGAGGTGGGCTACCCAAGCAGCTTGATAAACTCAGGAGACCTGACGTATGCCGTCGTCAGAGATATTGTCCACGACCCGGCGAGAGGAGCTCCCGTAGCCTTAGTCGGACACGACGGCTCCGAGTTCGCAGTTCCAGCGGTCGAAGGCATGCATGTCGGCCAGTTGGTTGAGATGGGCAGCGGGGCGAAAGCCTCTTCTGGGAACATAGTTCCTGTAGGCAAGCTTCCGGAGGGTACCGTTGTGTCGGTTGTCGAGAGGGTTCCCGGCGATGGAGGCAAGCTTGTCAGAAGCTCGGGCGGTTATGCAGTAGTTATGGCTCAGGTTGGCGACAGGACTGTTCTCAGGATGCCTTCTAAGAAGGATGTCGAGGTTCCCGCAAGATCTCTGGCGATGGTCGGCGTGGTTGCCGGAGGTGGGCGAACCGAGAAGCCATTCCTCAAGGCGGGAGCGAAGCACCACTTGATGAGGGCCCGACACCGATACTGGCCCAAGTCTAGGGGAGTTGCGATGGTTCCAGCAGTCCATCCGTTCGGAGGAGGAAGCCACAAACGAATAGGCAGGCCTGAAACTGTTAAGAGAACGACTCCGCCGGGCAGGAAGGTCGGGCTTATCGCTGCCCGTAGGTCAGGGAGAAGGAAGAGATAGTAGGCTCACACTTATTAAGAGCCGCCAGTAGGGGTGGAAGTTGGATGGTAAGGGAGTTCACTTACAGAGGATACACGCTTGACCAGATAAGGTCGATGAGCATGGATTCTTTCATCAAGCTTCTCCCAAGCCGGATGAGGCGCAGCCTGTACAAAAGAGGGCTGACTCCTGCTCAGTCCAAACTTCTTCTGAAGGTTAGGGAGGCTAAGCGGTTGGTTGAGGCTGGTGGAAGACTGGAGAAGCCGATAAAAACGCACTGCCGGGACATGGTGATCATACCAGAGATGATTGGGCTGACAATACACGTGCACAACGGAAAAGAATTCCAGCCTGTAGAGATAACTCCCGAGATGCTTGGCCACAGGCTTGGAGAATACGTCATCACAAACAAGAAGGTTGTCCACGGAAGAGCTGGCGTTGGTGCCACAAGGAGCAGCATGTACGTCCCGCTAAAGTAAGGCCATGGCTGTTTTCTTGATGCCGTTTGACGGGGCTAGGCTGATGCACGGCCTTTGAGATGTATCTTGGCCCCTATGATGCTGTTGTTTGGAACGAGAACTCTCGACCCATCCTCCTTAACTACGACTGTGAAAAGGGCTGAAACATCCTCAACTACTCCTTCCTCCCCAGCTACCACCGCCCTATCACGCACTTTGAAAGGCCTTGTCAACAGTAGGAATAGTCCCGCGACAGCTTGGCCGAGAACCTGCTGGGAGGCGAAGCCGACGACGAGGCCTATGAACCCTCCCAAAGCAACCCCCGCCGCTCCGCCGGCAACTCCTCCCGCAACGGATGCGACCAAAGCCCCCAAACCCATTATCTTGACGAGGTTCCTCACAGCGGAGGAAGTGGGGTGGTCGTACTTCACACGTGTCGACCAGTAGAAGAACTGAGCAACGGCCCCAACAATCAAGTAGCCGAAAGCAAGAGCCAACAGAAGCTGAACGTATCCCAGATACTCGGCGACAGCCAACCCATAGCCGGGTAGGAACACCGATAAAACCCACTGGGCGAACGCAGCCACCGCAACGTAAAGAACCACGTACAACACGACCCTTACGACGGCGTAGGAGGATTTCTTAGCAACTTCAACAGCGGTAAGCTCACTTCCAGCCATGCAAGGCCTAGCAGACTCCGTGTAAAAAGCTTTACAGAAAGCTTTGCGGGGGGTGGGATTTGAACCCACGAACCCCTTCGGGACAGGGTCCTAAGCCCTGCGCCGCTGGTTTTCCGCAGCTTCTGCTGCGGCCAATTTGACCAGGCTTGGCAACCCCCGCTTTGTGTATCTAAGTGTTTGCGCTATTTTGGGTTTTTGATGTGATTTTTATTGTGGTGGTATTGTTGTGATGCTGTTGAGGAGGAGGACGCTTTCTTCTGCCGAAGCCGAGAAGATAGCTGATGGGCTGAGGGTTTTCCTCGACGCAGCCCTGCTTAGGAAGCTCGTTAAGCAGGGTGTTGACAAGCTGGAGGGCGAAAAGTTTTCCCTGATAATCATAGGGCCTTACGTTTTCATCATGCGTGAGAACACGCTGGCGCCGGCCCTCGGCAAGACCAACTCCGAAATACTTGACAGACTGCCTTCGGTCTGGGTTGACAGAGGGGCTGTTGCGAAGGTCGCCTCAGGAGCAGACGTGATGAGGCCTGGTATCACGAGGATGGATGATTTTAAGAAGGGAGACGTCGTAGTTGTTAGAGACGAAAACCACTCACAGCCCATAGCAGTTGGTCTTGCTTTAACAAGCTCAGGTGAAGCCTCTGGTGCGTTGAAAGGCAAGGTCGTCAAAAACATCCACCACGTAGACGACGCCGTCTGGAGAACCGTCAAAAATATGTGATGATGGGGAAAACATAAATAAAATGCGTAGACCTCAATCTGTTGAGTGGGTTTATTGGTCGATGAGGAAGCTGTTCTAAAATCTCTGAGGACTGTCCTAGACCCAGACCTGAAACTCGACATAGTGACACTCGGAATGATTAAAGACCTAAAGATAGAGGGCCGGAAAGTTAGCTTCAATCTTGAACTAACAACTCCGGCATGTCCATTCAACAAGGAGATTGAGGAGAGTGCTAGGAGAGCGGTTCAGTCGGTTCCGGGGGTCGCAGAGGTTGAGATGCGTGTTTCTGCACGTGTGTGGTCGGCTAGGCCTTCGGCGGCCGGCTTCAACGAGTTGTCCAACGTAAAGAACGTCATAGCCGTCGCAAGCGGCAAGGGAGGTGTCGGTAAGACAACGGTCTCCATCAACCTTGCATGCAGCCTAGCCCTAGCCGGGGCGAAGGTCGGTCTTGTCGACGCCGACATCTACGGCCCCATGATACCAAAAATAGTCAACATAGTTCAAGCACCTAGGCTTATTGCGAACAACAGAGTCGACCCGGCGAGGATCATGCTGGGGATAAAGGTTATGTCTCTGGGGCTCTTCGTCGACGATAACACGGCGGTCATCTGGAGAGGTCCTCTCGTAGCCAGCGCGGTAAAGCAGCTTTTGACCGAGGCTGCATGGGGAGAGGTCGACTACCTTGTAGTAGACCTCCCACCGGGAACCGGCGACGCCTCGCTGACCCTCGCTCAAACGATTCCTTTGACAGGCGTGTTGGTTGTGTCGACTCCTCAGGCTGCAGCCGCAGTCATAGCCGCCAAGGCTCTGCGGATGTTCAGGAGGCTCGGAATATCGGTGCTTGGCGTCGTCGAAAACATGAGCCACTACGTCTGCCCCAGCTGCGGCGCTGCCTCACCCATATTCGGCGAGAGCGCAGTCGAGAAGATGGCTGAGGAGCTGGACATCCCTGTTCTTGGAAGGATACCTTTGATTCCTGACGTGTCGGTTAACTACGATAAGGGCCTTCCTATCGTGATGGCTGACCCGTCGTCTCCAGCTTCTAAAGCCCTCCAAGAAATGGCTCGGAACGTCGCAGCTAGGATTAGCATTCTCGCTCATCAGAGCAAAGCAAAAGCTGAGTGAGTTTGAAGAAGAGGGTTGTACAGGTCTGTCCGGTCTGCAAGAAAACCGACATAGACCTTCATTTAGGAGGATATCTGGGAATAGTTTACAGATGTGGTTCATGCGGATACGTCGGCTCACTCGTCGTCGAGATGGATGTGGAGGATTACCTAGCGATGCTGAAGCATGGGGAGGGTCAGTAAGCACCGGTCAGGCTTTCGAAGAACTCTCTCCCAAACGGATAGCGGGCAGCAAGCTCCTTCCTAACTAGAAACTGCCTCTCGATAACCTTCAGAGCAGACCTAGCCGCCAAGTCAGGCCTCCACGCCTCGCCTATGCCGACAAACTGGTATCGGTCGGAGTTGAGCCGTGCTCTGCAGTGGATAAGCTTGAGGTCGCCGTGTTTCTCCCTGTGCTCCTTGAAGTAGAGGCTTAAGACTCCTGTGCCTAGGGTTTTTCTAAACCTCTGGACGAATTTTTCAGCCACCTCGAGCACGCTCTCCTTGACGTCGAGGTCCACTCTGTCGAGCTTGTAGCTAACCTCTATGGATATCTTCTTCTCCTCTGTGTCGGCCCGGGCTACCAGAGGTTCCAACGCATCCATCAAGGTGAAGATTCCGACGACTCGGCTGGCTTCTGCCGCCACAAGGCATGAAAGCTTGTGCTCCTTCATTCTCTGAACTGCGTCGACGATTTTTTCACTTGGCTGTGTTGTTATGACGTTTCTCGTCATGATGCTTCTGACGGGGTTGCTCAGCGTCCTAACCCTCTCACCAACCACGTCGCCCCAAGAAGCCTTGATTCTCGGCTTGATGATCTTCTCAGCGATGTCCGAAACCGTCACGATGCCGACCAGCCTGCCGCCGTCCACGACCGGCAGCCGTGAAACTCCCATATCCCGCATCAAAGAGATAGCCCTCCCTATAGTGTCTCCGGCCCCGATCGTGATTACTTCTTTGGTCATAACCGTTCCCACCTCGGCTTTTCCGAGAGAGTCTCTAGAATTGAGGATGACGTCGGTAGCGGCTACAAGCCCGACGGGTTTTCTGGCCGAGGCCACGGGTATGGCTTTCAAGTTTTTCTCAAGCATCTGCGAGGCTACTTTCTGAAGAGTGTCCGACGGAAGAATCTTGGGCGTCTTGACGGCCAGCGTTTTAGCCAGAACAGTCGAGGGGTTGAGGTTGGGCTTGAGGATGGACCTTTTCGTCACTATTCCTAGGAGAAAGCCGTTCAACTGTTCCTTGACGACAACTACGTCTGCTTTCTTCTCCATGAAGAATCCGATTACCTTCGTCAAAGACTCGTTCTCGTAAACCGCTGGAAAATCCGTTGTCATTATATCGGCCGCCTTCATCTGCATAGGGACTCTAGTCGTACTCTATTTAAGTGTCTGTTCCGGTCTCCATGGAAAAGTTGGGTAAATACTCAACAGCTATTAAAAAGGTTGGGGATTATTTCTCGGTTGCGATGAGGCTTACGAGTCTAACTTCAGGTGCTGCGATGGCTGCTTTGGCGCTTGTCTTAGCTGTGCTGCAGCTGAGCTTCCCGTTCCCACCCGTTCCTTATCTTCGTTTCGACCCGGCTGAGATC
>JANWZU010000010.1 GCA_025054795.1 Candidatus Caldarchaeum sp. | reverse complement strand
CGTCTCCAGCTGGTCGTAGAGGTTTTTCAGCTTCGTCAGAAGGTCTTCAAGCTCCTCGACGGTGTTTTCCGCCGGCTTCTCAGCGGGTTGGAGATGTCTGCGGTGGGCTGCTAGGCTTCTTCTGCTGACTTCTGGAAACTTTTCCAAAACGTTGTCGAGATTTTCTCCAGCTTGAAGAAGCGAGTCTATGGCTTCTCGCTGCGGGTGGCGGCAGACCGTGCATGAAGTCTTCGAAGCTCCCTGCAGCCTGTGGATGATTGTCTCTCCTCGGGCCAGCTTCTTCAGAGTTCTGCCCATCCTGTGGATGAGCAGCGTGGACATGAGGGCTGCTGCGGCTGCGACTGCTGACAGGAAGGCGCCTGCGTCGATGTAGCCGAGGAGGTAGAGGGCTGTGGAGGCTATGGTCAGGGTTTTCGCAGCCGTGTCGAGGTTTCCGCCGATGTTCAACGGCTGAGGGCCTCCCAGACGCTCACGAGGTAGACCAAGTAGGAGAGGAGGCCGAGGAGGAGGGCCGCTGAAGCTAGGGCTCCGTCGCTTCTTCTGTAGGCTAGGGCCTCGGCGACGACTCTGGCTAGGATGTAGGTGTTTACTGCGGCCAGCAGGATGATGTAGTGTGTGGGCGGGTTGGTGTAGATGGTTGCGATGGTTGATGCGAAGCAGGATGCTGAGAGCGTGCCCAGCGTGAGGAGCGTGTAGCGGCTCTCGCTCCATCCAGCTGGCCTGCGCAGGGCTGCGAGGTTCTGCAGGACTGTCGTCGACGCTATGAGCGCTGCGGCTGCTGCGGCTGGAAGGAGGACTGCTCTGTTTTCGCCGAAGATGAGGGAGGCTGACGCTAGGATGGCGACGGCTGAGGCCGCTGCGTAGAAGGTTTTCACTTTCCACCAGCCTCCGACGGCGGAGGCCCCAGACCCATCGCCCGTCGAGCCTCCTCAACCGATTCAATCCCAGCACGCACACGCTCCACGTGGATGTGCGTCTCCTGCTCGATGTTAACCCACTCAACAAGCCTCAGCGAAAACCCTTCAACGCCCAATATCCTGCGCAGAGCCATCGTCACGCCGGCTGCGAAAACACGTTGAAGAGACTTGACGTACTGCGAGAAGGTTGTCATCTGGTTGCGGGAGGTTTCGAGGTTCAGGCCTTCGACGACGCCGTAAACAATCGGAGGCACACGGAAGACAGCCATGATACGCTGCCGGAACTCCTCCAGAAGCTCGATGATGCGCAGGTCTTCGACAGGCTGGCTGAGCGTCTTCACCTCGATGTCGCCCATCATCAGAAGGTTGTCGCCGGGCTTCGCCTGCTCGAGAACGGCTTTGAGACGGTTGAACGTTGCTTCGTCGCCTTGCTTCAGAAGAATGGCTTTAGACAGAACGCCCTTCCTCATGAAAACTTGGAAGAGGAAGAGCTCGGCCTCACGCTTAGCAAGAAGTATTCGGGACAGCGTCGCTATCTTAGGCGTTCCGTAAGCCCTGTCAGCCAGCGGGTGGAGGACGATGTGGACGACTTCGTCGGGGGTGAAGCTCACGGTTTTAGACGCATGCTGAACATATCCCTTCACCTCTCCGAACTCGTCTCTCACAACCTGCATCGTCCAAGGCGCAACAACCCGTGGAAAACCACCCGTGCACTCGACGTAGGATTCGTCGAACACAAGCGTGGTCAGCACAAGGTTCCGGAGAAAGAGGTAGAACTCATCCTCATGCTCACGCAGCCAGTCCTCGACAACTTTCCGAGCAGCTTCATCGCCTACGACGTACCAGCCGTTAGCAGTCGCAGCATCCACTACAGCATCCAAGCAGGCCCTAACGTCTGCGTCGCCCTCAGCAAGCTCAAGCAGCTTAAGCTGGTCAAGCGGCTTAGGCTCACCCCACCGGCCGTAGAAGAAAGGCAGAGACGAGGCCAGAGCCTTCGGCCCTCCAGCCGAACGCTTGAACAACGGCATGGCTTCTGCGGCGGCTGCGTTTCTTAATTTTCTCAGAGCCATAAGCCCTCAAGCCCCAGCCGAGGCCGTGGAGCCGCTGCACTTCATCCTCGGAGCTGTGGCCTACGTTCTTACGGGGTTTCTCAAAAGCCGGCAGCCTTTCGACCCGGCCAAAGCGGCTAAGACTTTGGCCTTAGCGGCCTTGCTCGCCGCCGCCAACCACCTGCTGGGGTTGGATGTTCCTGAGGAGGAGCTGGCAGCCCTGCTGGCTGCGGGCGAGGTTGCGGTCGCCGAGAACCTGCTGAAGGCTGTATGGAGAAGGGTTTTCTCACCGATTTAAGCGAAGGCCCGTAAGCAACCCTGTGCTCTGGAGAACAAGCCTAAACGTCAAGCCGTGCCTAAGCAAATCCGACGACGAAGAGTTCATCGGCTTCTTCGAAGGCTACGCCACGACAGCCGACATCGACCTCGAGGGAGACAGGTTCGCAGAAGAAGCTCTGGCCAAGAACACGGAGCAGCTGGTCGGAAAACCTGTCCTCCTCCACCACGGAAGAGACAGAACCCTCGGCGACACCGCTGTCGGCAGAGTCGTCGAAGCACGGTACGAAAACGGAAAAGGCCTCTGGATAAGGGCTGGAGTCTACCGTGTCTTCGAAAACATATGGCGGATGGTGAAGAACGGCTTGCTCAACGCCCTGAGCGTAGGAGGTTTGATAAAGAGGATAAGGTTCGGCGACAGGATAAGGGTTATCGAGGACGCCGAGATAACAGAGGTCTCGCTGACCCAGCGTGGAGTCAACCCCCGAGCACGTGTAAGCCTTGTTTTCGGCAAAAGCTTCGAAGCTGTTCAGGGCCCTCGGGCGCTTGCCGCTGACGTGGAGGCTGTGGTCAAGGGCTGCGCAGCTGTTTTGGACACGCCGTACTTCAGCAGATTGAGGAGGAGGCTTGACTCTCAGAGACTTAAACGGGCGGCGGCAGGTGAAGTGCATGATTGATTTCAGGAAGGCTCAGCAGGAATACCTGCGATTCGGAAAATCTCTGCTAAGCGGCGACAGCAACTTCCCCGAAGTACCTCCAGCCGTCTCAGCCGACATCTTCGACACATTCATCGAGGAAAGCATAGCTGCCAAAGTCTTCCGCTTCATCACCATGGGCTCCGACATCGTCAAATTCTACGCCAAAGCAGGAGCTTTGAACGTCTACGCACCACAAGAAGGAACGACGCCGCCCGAAACAAAGCTGACCTTCGACCCACCCATAGTGCTGGAAGCACGTGAGCTGCGGGCTGTCAGCAGAATATCCGACGTCGCCGAGGAGGAGAGCGTCGTAGACCTCGTCGCCATGACCGTCGAAGACATGGCAAGAAGCATAGCCGACGCAGTCGACAAAAACGTCTTCAGGGGACGTGGCGACGGCTCAGACGCCTACAACCTATTCACAGGCCTTCAGTACGCCGACACCGTCGCAGGAAGCGAGACAACCACCACCGACGTGGAGAGGGCGGCTTTGACCGTTGAGCACGTCAACAAGGCTGTGGCCGCTCTCGAGGAGCTGGGATACAGAGACGACCTCGTGATGTTCATCCATCCAAGGACGGCTCTGCATCTGAGGAACGACTTGGCTGAGAAGGGCCTCGAGTCGATAAGCGGCGAC
>JANWZU010000142.1 GCA_025054795.1 Candidatus Caldarchaeum sp. | reverse complement strand
GTCCAGTATAGCGACTCCGCCGGGTACGGCAACACCTAAAATTCTTCCATCGCACTTCTCAGTCCTCAAAGGCTGGTAGACTATGTCTACGTCTGGACGCAAAAGGTCTTGGAGCCGGCCTGTGTTTGTAAGATGAAGCGTTAAACTCGCATCATCTCTCCTTACCTTCACAGAGAACCTGCTGAGCCTTTCTAGGAATACAGCCTTCTCAACCGGGATGTCGAACAGCACGGCTAAGCTATCTTTCATCCACGGGCACGTATCTCCTAGGCCCGGGGCCGATGTAGACTGCGCGAGGTCTGATAAGCCTGTTGTCCTCCCAGTACTCAAGGATGTGGGCTATCCACCCGACAGACCTAGCTGCGGCGAAGATAGGTGTGAAAATCTCCTTGTCGAGACCCAAGAGGTTGAAGACAGGGCCCGAGTAAAGGTCTATGTTAGGATATATCAGTTTAGAACCCAGCTCTCTAATCATGACGCTTTCTATTCTGTTGGCGATCTCCAGCAGTTTTCTGTCTTTCCGCATCTCCGAGAGCTGCTCTAAATAAGACTTGAAGATCAAGGCTCTTGGGTCAAAGGTCTTGTAAACTCTGTGCCCGAACCCCATAATTTTTCTCTTTGAAGCAAGCTCTCTCAAAACATACTGCTCAGCCTCCTCCGGTGTTTTGATGGACATCAGCATCTCTAGAGCCCGCTCGTTGGCTCCTCCGTGAAGAGGGCCTTTCAACGCCCCAATACCGGCTGAGACAGCTGAATAAAGGTCTGAGAGGGTTGAGGCAACAACCAGAGCAGCCGTCGAAGATGCGGGAAGCTCATGTTCAGCATGCAGAATAAAAGTGACATCCATTATCTTTGACTCTAGCGCGTTGGGCTTCTTCCCTGTCGCCATGTATAGAAAGTTTGAAGCGTGATTAAGGCCTGGGTCTGGTTCTAACGGTTGGAGACCTTTCTTGAGTCTGTAAACACCAGCGACAAGGGTTGCTATTTTAGAGATTATTCGGATGGCTGTGCTTAGTCTAGCTGCTTTATCTGTTTTCTCGGCTTCGCCGTCGAACAAGCCGAGCAGGTCAACTCCGGCCTTTAGCTTGTCCATGAGGGGGGCGCCAGGGGGTGTCTTTTCAAGAATGCTCCATATCTCATTAGGTATTGTTCGCTCCTTCATCAGCTTGTTTGAGAAATCTTTGAGCTCCTCGCCGGTAGGAAGCCGTTTATGGAGAAGTAGGAAGCTCACCTCTTCATAGTTGGATTTTTCAGCCAGCTCCTCAACAGAGTATCCAACGTAGTATAGCTTGCCTTTCTCCCCGTCAATCGTTGAGATAACAGTCTCCTTTATCGGAACGTTGTCCAGCCCCTTATAGACACCGGTTATGCTCACGTTGTTCTTACTAATCCATCACAATAAATAGATGTCTTGCTTCTTACTTCTTTTCGACCAACATCTCTCTAACCTTCCTTCTAAGCATCTTACCCACAAGAGACTTGGGCAGCTCGTCGACAACGACTATCTCGGCCGGACGTTTGTACTCGGCCAGCTTCTGGCCGCAGAGTTCCCGAAGCCTCTCAACCTCCACCTCGGGCTTGGCTTCAGGTCTCAACACTACCGCCGCCACAATTTTCTCTCCAACAATTTCGTCGTGTACACCTACTACCGAGGCCTCCTTCACCGCCTCGCTCTCGTAAAGGACCTTCTCAACCTCGGCTGGAAACACGGTGAACCCTTTGTGCTTTATGACGTCCTTTGTCCTTTCAACGAAGTAGAAATAACCTTCCTCATCCATTTTGCATAGGTCTCCCGTCATCAGCCACCTTCTACCGGCCTCCATTATGAAGACGCTCGAGTCGTCGTTAAGATAGCCTTTCATCACCTGAGGGCCTGAAACAACAAGCTCCCCAACCTCTCCCGGAGGTCTGAAAGCCTTTGTCGCCGGGTCCACAACGGCTGCCAGAGTTGATGGAAGCGGTATTCCGAACGAGCCCCTCTTGACTCTGTCGGGAGGGTTGACGTGGGTGACTGGAGAGGCCTCAGTCAATCCGTAGCCTTCTACTATTTTCTTGCCGAACTTCCTCTCAAACTCCTCAGCCACTTCCGGCGGCAGCATGTCTGCTCCCGAGATAACCAGCTTAAGGCTGGGATATTTTATTTCGTCTGCAAGTGGGTTTTTAGCCATCACGTTGAAGAGAGTAGGCACTCCCGGCAGGATGGAGACAGAGTACCTGCTTATGTCTTTCATAAATTTTTCAAGCTCCAGCCGAGGGAAGATTATCAGCTTGTTGCCTTTTGTCAAGCCAGCCCCAAGTATGACTGTTTGGCCGTAGATGTGGTAGAAAGGAAGTAGAGCTGCAAAAGTTTCCTCTCCCTCTACTATGTACGGCTTTATCATCTCGTACATCTGGAAGATGTTCGACAGGATGTTGAAGTGGGTAAGGACCACCGCCTTCGGCACTCCCGTGGTTCCGCCCGTGAACTGAAGCGACGCTATGTCTTTTTCAGGGTTTATGTCTGCCACTATTTTCTCCTCCTTTGTCTCAAGTGCTTCTTTGTACATTTTGATAGATGGATGTCTTGGAATTGTTTTTGCTGGAATTCTCTTGACTAGCTTTCCTATGGTTCTCTTGAGTGGTGGTAGGTGGTCGGCTATGTTTGAGACTATGATGGTGGAAAGCTGGGTTCGAGGCAGGGCTTCCATTACGTTGTCTATGAACAGGTCGAGGCATACGATTGCTGA
>JANWZU010000099.1 GCA_025054795.1 Candidatus Caldarchaeum sp. | reverse complement strand
ACATGCATAAAAACCGTGAACAACGACAGAGCCAGCAAAGTAAGGCTGTCCATCCAGCTAGGCAGCCCTTTGAAGAGATGAACCAGGCCAAGCGCAGCGAGCAGAAACCCCAGCTGGTCGAGCAGAGGCGCGGGGCTTCCGCTGGGCAGACCAGCCCTCCTCTTGACAAAAGCGCCGAGTATGTCTCCAGCCATCGCACCTACGGACAGGAGGAAAACCTCGGTCATGGTTATCAGGGAAGGGATTAGCAGGTTTATGATGGAGCCTGTAGCGAACCCGGCGGCGGTTCCTGAGATAAGGCCTTCAACTGTTTTGCCGTTGCCGAGCAGCCTTCTGCCGTCAAGAAACAACATTCCACCGTCAAGCGGGTGGAGACGTTTGAAAAACCTCACGGCCACCACAGGCGCTGCGTTGGAGACGTATGCTGGAAAAATGTATACCAGCCCGAGAAGAAAAGTCTGAAGCTCCATCCATCAACCGCCGTCCACAGACGAATATAGATGTATAGCGATCATGCTTTATAGAGAAGCTTACGGTCAATAGCTGTAATGGTTGAATTGAATCTGTACAGCTACGGCCCTAAGACTAAAGTGTCTGTTTCGGGCCGTGAAGTGGATGTGGGGCCCGACTTGTTCATAGCCGTTGAGGGGGCAGGCACTTTTGAAGGTGTTTCAGTAGAGAGGAAGGTTGCGCAGCTGTTGGCTGAGGGGAAAGACCCGTTGAAGACTGCTAGGAGGGTTCACAGGGAGTCGACACGAAGGGGCCACGCATCGATAACAACATCTCTGCAGATACAGATGGAGGTTAGAGACTGCAGCAGGGCCCTATCGCTTCTTCTCGTTTCCCCGCCCTTCGGCTCATACCTTCAGGAATCGCAGCGTAGGGCCAGAGTTGACAAATCGTCGCTTATCATACCCTCAGGCCTTGCCGGCGATGTGCGGGACTTGTTCATTCAGACAGCTTACGAGCTTGTCGAAGAATACGCCTCATTTGTCGGAGACGATGTAGCAATTGAGGACGCCCGCTACATCCTACCTCTCTCCACGAAGACATCTCTCTTCATAAGCAGCAGCCTCGAAAACTACATAGCTTTGATACAGCTCTGCAGTGAAAACAAGCACAAAGCCTACGTTCCTCAAGAAGCTAGGGAGTTCGCCGAGAAGCTGACCAACGTGGTGAAGGAGATCGCTCCCATTTTGCTTGAGTCGAGGCTTGAGTTCAGAAACAGAATATCCACCTACCCGTTTCCAAACCCCTACAAGCAGTCGGACTTTTTGATGGATAGAATCGTCTCCAGCCACAACTACCCCGAAGAACCAACCCTCATAGGCTTCACCTGCCTAGCCGACAGGGAGGCAGACCTCATGAGCCTTGTAGCTTCACAGGACAAGGAGACGCTTGACTCAGCCAACCCTCTCATCACAGCAACCACGCTTGAGCCTTTGTCGCTCGTCGCCTACCACCAAGCCGTAAGACACCGCACGGTGCCCACAGCCGTCGAACCAATATACGCAGCCGTTGAAAGAGCATGCCACAACCAAACCCCAAACATCGTAATACCGCCCTCAATCCGCAAGAACGCCCAAACAAAGACAAAGTTCATCGACGCAGCAGGCAAGGCACTACAGACATACAAAGAACTAACAGAAAACGGAGTTAGTCCATCGACAGCAGTCCTCCTAGTTCCGCAGGCTCTGAGAATCTACTGCGTCAGAATGTACAACGGCTTCAACCTACTACATCCCACAGGCTTCATAGCCACAAGGTCGTGCAGCTACGCACAGTGGGAGGAGAGAACTGTTGCGTATAAGATGATGCAGGAGGTTGTCAGGAGGGAGCCGCTTCTTTCGACGGTCATAGGCGAGAAATGCAGGCATCTGGGATACTGCCCTGAGAAAGACTGGTGTCCGATAATACTAAAGTACCACCATTACAGCGATGAAATGCACAAGAGGTTTGGAGAAGGTGGGTGAGAGGAGGTTTAAGAAGATAGAGGTGGGCGGCCCAGCCATCAACTTCGACTACGCCCACTTTCTACCTTCATCGCCTAAATGCGGCGTTCTGCACGGCCACACGTCGATGGTCAACGTTGCCGTTGTGGGGGAGGTTGTCGACGACATGGTTGTCGAGTTCAGCCAACTCAAACAGACTGTTAAGAAGGTTATCGACGAAATGGACCACAAGCTTATTGTGGCCTCCAAGTATATTGTTGAGACCAGCGACGGCAGTTATCGGATCGTCTTCAAAGGGGTTGGAGGGGTCTACGACTTAAGGGTTCCGAAGAACTCGGTGTATGTGATTGAGCGGGATTCAACGGTCGAGAACATCTCGGAGCACATAACCAGCAGAATCAGGGAGAGGATGCCGCCCAACGTTTACAAGGTCGTCGTCCGCATGACTGAAGGACTCGGAAAATCTGCAACATCCTCAGTATGAAGACCGTTGCTCTTCTCTCAGGCGGAATAGACTCAACCGTGATGCTCTGGAAGCTTAAGCACGAAGGACACGAGATAATACCGTTAACCTTCCTAACATACAGGAGAAACACACGGGAAGTGGAGGCTGTTAAGGGAATCGCCTCATCTGCGACAAACAAAGAGCTGAGAATAATAGACGTGAGTTTTCTGAGGGAGGTTGTGGACTTTCCCCAAAGCCTCAAAGACAAGCTGTCGTCCGAAACTCCTACGGTTCTAATACCTTTCAGGAACATCATCTTCTACTCTGCAGCAGCACACATAGCGCTGTACGAAAACGCAGAGAACGTAGCGGGCGGCCACACCGTTGAGGACTTGAGAATACCAGATGTCGGAAATCAATTCGTCGAAGAGCTGGAGAAGCTTTTAAAAATGTCAGCGCCTTTCAGCCGGGTGAAGGTTTTGACGCCTCTGATTGGGATGAACAAGAAGGAGGTTATCAAACTGGGCTCCAGTCTGAACGCACCTCTAACAGCTACATGGAGCTGCTGGGGAGTTTTGGACAAGCACTGCGGAAGATGTCCGGGCTGCGTTGCTAGGAGAGCGGGGTTTGCTGCGGCGGGGTTGGTAGATGAGACGGAATATGCGGAGACATAGGTTATTAGAGATTTCTGAATGCTGTGTTGAGGTCGGTTAGAGTGGACAGCGTCGTGGTTGTTTATGCAGCGACTCGGCCCGAAGCCGTCGACACCGCCAAACGACTTTCCAAAACCTTCGAGGGGAAGGTCAAAAAATATGAGACACTGTCCCTTAGCGAGTTCGACCAAGTTTACTCAAGGTTCAAGGAAGGAGTCATAATGGTTTTAGGCGGAGACGGAACGATGCTTAGGGTTGCGAGGAGAATCCACTCGTCCGACGCCATGCTTCTCGGAGTAAACTTCGGAAGGGCAGGCTACCTCAGTATAGTCGAGCCCTACGAGCTTGAGGAAGCATGCAGAAGAATTTTAACAGGCGACTACCATGTCGAGAAGGTTATGCGGCTGTCTATCTACGGCGACGACGACTTCATAGGCGACGCCTTGAACGAAGCCTACGTCTCCTCCACGAAGCCGGGTAAAATAATCGAGTACAGGCTTCTTCAGCGTGAGCTTCTGGCCTCCGACGTAGCCGACGGTGTGATTCTGGCGACGCCAGTCGGCTCAACCGCCTACGCCTTCTCGACGGGAGGCCCCATAGTCGACGAGAGGCTTGAGTCTGTTGTGATAGCGCCTATGGCTTCGATGACAAACCTCAGAACGATGGTTCTTTCTATAGAGACGCCAGTGACGGTTTCTGTCGTGAAAGGGGAGGCTCAGGTTTTGGTCGACGGCTACACATCGAAGCTGCTGCGGGATGGTAGGGTTGTCGCCCAGAAGTCGCCGCGCAGCCTTTCCTTGATATGTTTCGACGAGAGAAAGCTTTTCAGCAAACGTCTCAGGAAGAGGCTCTATGGCAGGCCGTAAAGTCTACGCACTCGACACACGGGCGTTTCTCTCTGTCCAGCTTGAGCCGGGGCCCGCCGAGCTGATTACCGTTCAGGAAGTGGTGGATGAGGTTCTGTACGGCGGTCTTGCTCCCGAGAGGCTTGCCACGGCTCTTGCTAGGCAAGTAGTGAAGTTGAAAAAGCCTTCACAATCATCGGTGGAAAGGGTGAAGGTCGCCGCCGCCAGCACAGGCGACCTGCCTAGACTGTCCAAGGCCGACGTGAACCTGCTGGCCGCTGCGTTCGATGCTTTTTCGGAGGGAGCTAGCGTGGTTGTTCTGTCCGACGACTACAGCCTCCAAAACACAGCTCTGAAGCTGGGGCTTGAGGTTGCCGGTCTGGCTAGGCAGCCTGTGAAGGAGCTGAGGGAATGGATTTCAAAATGCGTCGTCTGCGGAAAAGTCTACGGGCGGGCTGTTGGAGATGTCTGCCCTTCCTGCGGGGGAGAGGTTGTGAGATATGTTAGAGCTTCAGAGGGCCGCTAGCCTCTTGAGATTAGATGTCCTGAGAGCATAAGCCCCCATGCGAGCACCGGGTAGACAATCAGCCTCTCCATACCTCCGTGGCCCAGCCCCATGTAGTTTCCCGTTGCGAACAGAATTAACGCTGTCAACGATACGATGCCCGAGGCGGCTGAAAGAACTCCCATAAGACGGCTGAATACTCTCAACCCGTAAAGGGCTGCGAGCCCTGCGAAAAGGAAGGTTATCAAGGACATCACCGTGTGGATGACGGGCACGTTTTCGGGGAAAACGCCCACTCCGACTGCACCGACCCCCGCCAAGGCTATGAAAGCCACGAACACCACGCTTTTGAAAACCTGAAAACACAGGTATGCTGTGAGAACAACGCAGAATCCTAGGATGATTATCGAGGTGTTGAAAATCGGCGCCGCAACGCCTACTCCCAAGTCGCTTATGTAGTTGCCTGAGACGCTGTAGTTGGGGTAAACCGATTCTGCAACTCTGAGAAACATAAGGAACTGAGTGATAGCCGTGAAAAGAAGAGCGCCGGCAGCCGTGTCTCTTCTCATCACCACAGAGCTGTCAGCTTCCTATTTTTGTCTTTACAGAAGCAGCGCCATCAACGGCAGCAAGGCTAGGGCGAGGGGTGTTTCAATTTTGGCGAGGACTAGAGCTGTCCGCCTTGCTTCGGTATCGCCTGCAGCTGCTTTCGGTCCATAGACGAAGGAATGGAAGAGGTCGAGCGT
Organism: Candidatus Caldarchaeum sp.; assembly: GCA_025054795.1. GTDB lineage: Archaea > Thermoproteota > Nitrososphaeria_A > Caldarchaeales > Caldarchaeaceae > Caldarchaeum. Next base: position 2,308 of record JANWZU010000099.1, on the reverse strand, counting down.
AAAAGCCGTGTAGAGGACTGCTAGGGCGGCTGAGTGCAGCGGCTTGAAGCCCTGCGCAGCTGCCAGATAAGTGGCTGAAACCGTTAAAGCGATCAAGGCGGTCCACGCCACAGGGTTGTACCGCTTCATCACTCCACCCATCATTCTTAACACCGTCGCCCTGTCCTCGAGCATCCTAGCCTGAGGTACAACCGCAGCAGCTAGATGGATTAAACCCCCAGCCCACAGCACCAGCCCGTAAACCAGAGCCACTCTGGCGACAAGTTCAACGGTCATTTCACGTATCTGCGTAGAAGTAGCAAGGATACTTGGGCTCCTGCGACGCTGAGCACTAGGTTGGCGGCTATCGCTCCGACCCATATCACGGCAAGCATCTGTGGCTGGACTTGGAACAAGCCCACGTAGGTGAGTATAGACATGGCTACCACGGCCTCGGCGAAGCCGCTGAACATAGTGCCCACGATAACTCGTCTCGGCCTCCTGCATGACTCTGCGTATTTTCTTCCTAGGCTTATGTCGTAAACCACCCCCGCTGCAGCAGTTGCGAAAAGCAGGTAAGGCGCTGGCGCTGGAACGACAGCCATGAGCACGAGACCGGAGATGACGGCCATGAAGCTGGTGCTCCACATACGACCCGAGTAGGCGGCTACTGCGCTCATGGCGAGGCCTCTGAAAAAGTGGGCCGGATACCCTCTCATGGCTGGGAGGACTAGCCCCGACATGGCTGCCATAAGAACGTAGAAAGCTGCTGAAAGCGCTACAAAGGAGATGTTTTTCACGGATAATGCTTTCTGGCTCTGGTGCATGATGCAGATAAAGTAATGATATATTTAAGTGTTTTATGTTTACCGCAATCAAACGAAAACCCTACGGGGCAGGAAAACCTTATCAAACAAGCTCAACAACCCGCTTTAGTGAAACGGGAAGACGCGGACATCATAGCGTTGGTAGACTTCGGCGGTCAGTACGCTCACTTGATAAGCCGTAGGATAAGGGAGCTTGGAGTGAAGACTACGGTGGTGCCCTACGCAGCGTTTTCAGAGACAGTTTTTCCGGAGGACGTCAAGGGGTTCGTGCTGTCAGGCGGACCCGCCAGCGTCTACGAGCCACGCTCCCCACGCATACCCTTCGACAAACTGGCCGGCAGGCCTATTCTAGGCATCTGCTACGGCCACCAGCTAATAGCTCAGGAGTTCAAGGGCCGTGTAAGGAGAGCGGAAAAGAGAGAGTTCGGCAGGATGGAGGTTAAGCTGGTTGAGGAGTGTGAGCTGTTCAAAGGCCTGCCTGAAAGGTTCAACGTCTGGATGAGCCATTCGGACGTCGTCGAGCAGCCGGCCCTCGGGTTCCGCACAGCGGCCTCAACCATCTCATCCCCGCACGCAGCCATATACGACAGCGCAAGAAAAATCTACGGCCTCCAGTTCCATCCAGAAGTAGCCCACACAGAGCACGGACAAAAGATACTCGAGAACTTTGTGTTCAACGTATGTGGATGCAGACGGAGCTGGAGCATGGAGAACTACTTGGACACAGTTGTGAAGGAGGTGGCGGAGCAGGTGGGCGACGGAAGGGTTCTGTGCGCCGTAAGCGGAGGAGTAGACTCTACAGTCGCTGCAGCGATTGTTTCGAGGGCGGTGGGGGACAGGCTGAAGTGCTTGTTCGTCAACCACGGCTTGCTGAGAGAAGGAGAGGCTGAGAAGGTTCTCGATGCTTTGAGAGAAACAGTCGGCGAAAGCAACGTAATCTACGTAGACGCCTCGGAAAGGTTCCTTAGAAAGCTGAGAGGCGTGGCAGACCCCGAGGAGAAAAGAAAAATCATAGGAGCGGAGTTCGCCGCAATCTTCGAAGAGGTTGGCCAGAGACACGGCCCTTTCACGCACTTGGCTCAGGGAACTCTGTATCCCGACGTCGTCGAAAGCGGCAGGTCCGTCGGCGGTTCGGCTGTGATAAAAACACACCACAACGTCGGCGGCCTTCCTCAGGACATAGGTTTGAAGGTCGTCGAGCCGTTGAGGGAGCTCTACAAAGATGAGGTCAGGCGGTTGGCTGAGCTGCTGGGACTGCCGAAATGGCTGGTGAAGAGGCATCCATTCCCAGGTCCAGGTCTGGCTGTCCGTGTAATCGGCGAGGTGACCGAGGAGAAGCTGGATGTGTGCAGGAGGGCTTCTGCGATAGTGGAGGAGGAGCTTGAGAGGGCCGGGCTGCTGGACGAGGTTTGGCAGGCTTTCGCAGTAGTCGGAGACGACAAAGCCACTGGTGTTAAGGGAGACCAGCGCAGCCTAGGCTACTTGGTGACGGTTAGGGTTGT
>JANWZU010000083.1 GCA_025054795.1 Candidatus Caldarchaeum sp. | reverse complement strand
ATACCTAAGGCGACGAAGCTCGTCGTCCTCGTCGTGGCTTTCTCAGCAATAGCCTTCCCCGTTCTGGCTGTCGGTTGTATGCCTTGGGAGGAGTTGGCGAAAGCCTACGAAAGCCCTGTCTACGCCCTCGTAAGCGGCTTCCCGTTGGTTGCGCCAGTCCTCACCCCGCTGGTGGGCCTTGCAGCTTTCATCCTCTGCTACTCCAGCTCCAACACAGGCCTCGTGGGCGTCTCGAGGCTCACCGCAAGCATGGCTAAGTTCAGCCTCCTACCCACATGGCTCAGAGTAATACATCCACGTTTCAGAACACCTGTACGCTCAATAGTCCTCTTCGGAGCAGTTGGCGTAGCTCTTTCTCTTCTGGGAGACATACCGTTTCTAGCAAGCGTCTACGCTTTCGCTGCCGTGTTAAGCTACCTCATCATAGCACCTACCTTCATCAAGCTGAGGAACGTCGACAGGCATGTCTACTTTCCTTGGCGCCAGCCTCTTTACATTAAGGTGAAAGGCTTCGAAATCCCAGTTATAGGTTTGCTGGGCATGGCTGGTCTGGCGGTTGTTTTTTCGCTGATGATAGCTTTCCACGCAGCCGGTAGGCTTTTGGGTTTTCTCTGGATCCTAGCAGGAATAGCCTTCTACGTCGTCTACAGACGTTTCGTAGGGGCTGAGGTTTTCAGCAGGAAAGAGAGCAAGATGGTTGAGCCTCTCGCATACAGGATTAAAGTCGGCGTCCTAGTAAGGCCATACGAGGACGTAGACACAGCTTTCAATTCAATAGTCCACGCCTTCGACAAAAGGTTCGACCTCAAGGTCGTGAGCATCGTGGAGACTCACGGTGGCGAGGACAAAACCATAGACCAAGTCAGGGAGGAGGTGTTAAAGGACATGAAGAACCTCTGCAGACGACTGAGGCGAGACGGCTACAACGCCGACTGCTTGGTAGAGTTGGGCGAGTTTGAAACGGCGGTTTCTTCAAAGCTCGACGAAGGCCTCTTCGACCTAGCGGCGTACATACAGAGGAGGCCCGAGAAATCCATCTTCGAGAAAGGCCATGAGAAGAACATACACAACCTTATAACCCGATATCCGGGCAGAATACTGTCGCTCAAGAGGGTTGGTGAATGATGTCGGCTCCTGGGGTAAGAGCTATCATCCACATCTTCGCCGAGTCCAACTCCATCGACAAGGTGGCTAAGCAGATAAGCAAGCTGCCCGAGGTTTTTGACGTCTACGAGGTTACTGGCGAGTTCGACCTAATAGCTTTAGTGGTTGCGAGGGACATAGCCAGTTTCAGAGATTTTCTGAAGGAGAAGATTCTTTCGGTTCAAGGCGTTAAAAGCGTAGTGACCTCGATAGTGCTGTACACCCATAAAAAGGAAGGAGAGGAAACCGGCGAGTAGCTAGAACTCTTCCTCCTCTTCCTCTTCCCACTCCTCTTCTTCGAAGTCTTCGTCTTCAAACTCCTCCTCGAACTCTTCTTCCTCAACCCGCCTGATTAGCTGTTCTATCATATCGTTCACGGTCGGAATTAGCTAGATTACTTTGTTTTAAGTTTTATCGACGGGGTGCAACAGCTAATAGTTAACGGGTCATTATTGTATTTCGGGGGATGAGGCCGCTGCCCCAGACTGACCTGTGATGCAGGAAGAGCCAGCCGACCCCAAATTTCAGCCTACAGCTCTGGCGGAAGATGAACCCAAACCTCCGCCCCCTCCGGTACTTCGCTGAAGCCCGGAGAGGCGACGACGAATCCATCTGAACGTGCGGGGATACTCATGCCGCTCGACTCCCCGACCACGGGAAGGCAGCTAAGACCATCGTCAGCCTCCGTCAGACTCACCCAAACGACCTTGACGAAGTCCAAGTACTTTCTGAAGGTAATGCGTTTTCTCAGACGTGCTCTAACCCTTTTGTGGTAGAAACGAGGCTCCATGGACTGAAGCCTCCTCAAGCATGGATAAGCTAAAAACATGAAGACGTTGAGCGTTGACATTATCAGACCCGGGAGCATGACTACGGGCGTTCCGTTGACCACAGCATAGCCGCCGACTCTGCCCGGCTGTAGCGTTAAGCCGTGGACGAAGACCTCGAAACGGCTGGCCACGGTGGAGGAGACGTCTCGCTCGCTGATTGAGGAACCTGCTATCGTTAGTATCATGTCCATTTTACCAGCGTTCGAAACTAGTTTTTCTTGGACTGCTGAAGTGCTGTCGGGAAGTATTCCGAGAGTTTTAGCCTCTGCGCCAGACGCCTCCACAAGCTTAGCCACCGTGAAGGCGTGGGTGTTCAGTATCTTGCCGGCCTCAGCCTCCTCGAACCGGTCTGTAAGCTCGTCCCCAACCGCAATAATACCCACCTTCGGCTTTCTCAAAACCCTCACCGTCTTAACACCCAGCGAAGCCAGCAGAGCGAGGTCCGATGCCTTGAAGACGTGGCCCGGCTTGAACAACTCCTCTCCTGCCTTCACGTCAAACCCACGTTCATCAACGTACTGCATTTTCTCAACGGGGGTGGAAACTATAATCCAGTCCCCCTCTCTGACCACGTGCTCCTGAGGCACTACTGCGTCAGCATCTTCCGGCAGGAAACCACCGGTCAAAACTCTCGCAGCCCCGTCGGAGCCTACTCTGGCAGTGGGCAAGCGGCCCGGCAGACATTCACCAACTATCCTCAGCTTAAC
>JANWZU010000170.1 GCA_025054795.1 Candidatus Caldarchaeum sp. | reverse complement strand
AACCGGTACAGGTGCGGCGAAGGATATTCGCCAGTTTATCTCAGCGAGTACAGCCGTCGCAACTGAGCCTCCGCTTATTCCGAACCCCCAGCCTGCGTACATGTAGTTTAGCATCGTACTCCTTCTCTGTCGGAATGCCGCAACAACCATTTGGCTGGTGGAGCTTACAAGCAGCAAGGAGCCTACGCTGATGACGATGAACCCTATGAATACAACAGCAATGTTAACAGGTGCTGTAGATATCAGCAAACCGAGCATGAAAACGAACAACGCTAAGGCTGCTGTTCTTGAGTAGCCCAGCCTGTCCGACAGCATCCCGGCTGCAAAACCCATCACACCGCCCATCGGCATAGCCCCCGCCAGCAGCCCGGCAACCTCGTAAGGGATGGTAAACTCTCGGATGATTTTCGGGAGAGAGGTGCTTACGCTCGCCACAGACCATCCGAGAAGTGTGAAAGAAATCAAGCCCACAAGGATCGTCAGCCTGTCTCTCGTCAGCATTTCAGCGGACAACGTCAAGGCCTCTAAATAAGCTAAACATCGTCAACAGGCGTGTTTATATTCAACCAAACACAGGGTGTTTGATCGGGCATGCCGTCTGAAAAAAGCCGGTTGAAAGGCTTGACAACGATGGTGGCCGCCCGAAAGATCCTGACATACGCCCCCTCGGCGATCATACTGGTTGTTTTCTTCTTCTTTTGGGAGGCAAGCGTAGCGGCCTTCTCCATCCCAAGCTTCCTAATACCTGCGCCTTCCAGCATATTCGCCGAGCTTCTGGGATCAAAGGTAAACTGGATGGAGCACATCCTGTTCACGACCTATGAGACGCTTGCTGGGTTTGCGCTTGCGGCTGTAATAGGAATCTCGACGGGCTACATCATAGTTCACTTCAGAACCATAAGCAACATCATTTACCCATACATCTTGGCCGCTCAGATTGTTCCAAAAGTTGCCGTAGCACCGCTTTTCTTCATCTGGTTCGGCTTCGGCGAAACCCCGAAAATACTGCTCTCCTTCCTCATCGCATACTTCCCGATAGTCATCGACACGGTGGTAGGCCTTAGGGCGGCTGACCCAGACCTACTCGACTACATGAAGCTCATAGACGCCAAGCCTCATCAAGTCTTCTTCCACGTAAAATGGCCCAACGCCCTCCCCCACATCTTCGGCAGCTTTAAGGTAGCCATGACTCTGGCGATCATAGGCGCAGTCATAGGAGAGTTCGTAGGAGCTCAGAAAGGGCTGGGGTACATGATAGTGCTGGCTCAGCAGCACTTCACAACATCCATAATATTCGCATCGCTCCTCCTCCTAGTCGTCCTAGGCACACTACTCTACTTGGCGATAGAGCTGGCTGAGTTTCTGATCACACCTTGGTACAGGAAGATGAAACGTATTTCATAGTAGACCAAGGTCTTTCCTGACGCTCAAAGTATACTGGGCGAACTCGTGAGAGCTTTTAATCGCCAAGTCCCGAGGCCTGTCCAACTCTATCCGCACGATGTTCTTCACCCTGCCGGGCCTAGCCGTCATAACTACAACTCTGTCGGCTAGGAAGACGGCTTCGGCGACGTCGTGTGTGACGAACAGAACTGTGTTTCTGTATTCACGCCAGATGTTCAATAGCTCAAGCCCCATCTTCTCCCTTGTTAAGGCGTCTAGTGCTCCGAAAGGCTCGTCCATAAGAAGTATCTTGGGGTTTGTTATCAGGGCTCTCCCTATCGACACCCTCGACTGCATTCCTCCTGAAAGCTCGAACGGGTAGGCGTGTTCAAACCCTTCCAAACCCAGAAGCCTCATGAGTTTAGCTAGGGAGTCGTTGGCCTCGCTGTTTCTTCCCATTATGTGGAGAGGGAACAGAATGTTCTCCGCAACTTTCTTCCATGGCATCAGCACGGGCGTCTGGAAAACCATCCCGACTCCTTTAGCGGGGCCGTCGACCTTTCTGCCTTCGATTAGAATCTCACCGTCTGAGGGGGGAACAAGCCCGGCGACAATCCTGAGCAGAGTGCTTTTACCGCATCCAGACGGCCCCACTATGGCGATAAACTCCCCCTCCTCAACATCGAAAGAAACATCTTTGAGCGCCACCACATCAGCCCCTTTCAAAGTCTTGAAAACCTTAGACACGCCCCGCACCGAGATCATGGGACACAAGCTCTTCTTCTGGACGAATGACGGCCCTTATTTAAATTGTTTAAGACTGGCCATCCCCCTCATAAAGACTTATTTACATCTGAGAGAGCTGTATCTGCTGAAAAATGAAAACAACAACCATAGTAGCTGTGGCTCTCATCGTCGTCGCAGTAGGCGCCGCCGGCGCCCTGTTTCTGCCAAGCCTTTTGGCCCCGCCACGTCAAATCGAGGAAGTGACGTTCATCCTCGACTGGATAATCTACGGCAAGCACGCCATGTACTATCCGGCGGTTGAGCAGGGCATATACGAGAAGTACGGCCTTAAGGTCAACATCGTCCGTGGATACGGCTCAGGCGACACGATTCAGAAGATCAACGCCAAGCAGGGTGAGTTTGGGTTCGCCGACATGGGCTCGCTCGTCATACTCCGTTCTCAGGGTGCGAAGGTCGTGATGGTTGGAATGATCCACCACGTCATGCCGCACACAATAGCCTACGTGAAGGGCAAGGGAATAAACACTCCGAAGGACCTTGAGGGAAAGACGATGTCGACTCCGGCTGGAAACGCCGTCTGGGTTCTGTTCCCAGCCTTCGCCCGCGCCGTAGGCATAGACCCTGCTAAGGTCAGGTTCGTGCCCGCAGACGTCCCCGTCGCCAGAGCCGCCCTGCTTGCTGGGCAGGTTGACATGACCGGTATGTTCTGGGGTGAGAAAGGCGCCTTGGACACGGAGGCTGCTAAACTTGGGATCCAGATGGGCTACTTCAGGTACTCTGAATACGGCTTGGACCTGTACTCCAACGGCATCATAGTCCACGAAGACCTTTTAAGAGACCGGCCTGACCTCGTGGAGCGTTTTGTCAAAGCAACGCTTGAAGGAGTATGGTACTCGTTGAAGGAGCCTGAGAAATCTCTTGACATCTACATGAAGTACAACCCTGAGCAGAACAAGGAGGTCGCTAGGCTTGAATGGATCTACGGCGGCATTGACATGTACGGCGACGTTCCGAAGAGGGCTAAGAACCCGCTGCAGCTCGGTTGGATGGAGCCCGACAAGGTTAGGCGGACCGTGGAAGTCATCAGCCAGTTCTACACGCTTCAGCGGCCTGTGACGCCTGACGAGCTTTACACGAACAGGTTCGTCGAGAGAACCGGGAGCTAAACAACCTTTTTATTTTTGTTTCGCCCAGCTTCTGCAAATCTATAAAGACTGTTTTTTCTAGTTGTTTGTGGTTGAAGACGTTAGAGGGGGTTAGGGTTGTTGAGGTTGGCACGGCTGTCGCTGCGCCTCTCTGCAGCCTTCTGCTTTCGGAGATGGGTGCTGAGGTTGTGAAGGTGGAGAACACGGAAAGAGGCGACGACGCCAGACAGATGGGCAGGCAGGTGAAGGGAGAGAGCCTATACTTCTTCCACTACAACAAGAACAAGAAAAGCATAGCGGTTGACATCAAAACCGAGAAAGGCCGGGAAATCATAAAGCAGCTTGTGAAAACGTCAGACGTGTTTGTCGAAAACTTCAGGCCGGGAGTCATGGACAGGCTTGGCCTCTCCTACGCCGAGCTGAGAAAGGTCAACAAACGTCTTGTATACTGCTCTGTCTCGGGCTTCGGCCAGACAGGGCCCTACTCGGAATTCGGAGGATACGACATAGTCGTTCAAGCAATGTCTGGGTTGATGTCCGTCACAGGACTGCCTGAAGGCGAGCCTCTCAGGGTGGGCGTGCCCATCGTAGACATTCTAGCCGCTGTGAACGCAGCTGCGGCAGTCTGCTCAGCTCTCTACATGAGGGAGAGGACAGGCGAGGGCATGTACATAGATTTGTCGCTTTTCGAGGCCGGGGTTGCTGCGATGGGGCAGTGGATAAGTACGTACGTGGGAAGCGGCGAGCTCCCGGCCAGACATGGGAACAAATATCCGGCGATAGCTCCTTACGAGCTGTTCAAGGCCTCTGACGGATGGTTTGTCGTGGCTGTGGGCAACGAGAAGCACTGGCGTCTTCTGTGCAGCGCCTTGGGCAGGGAGGACCTTCTGAATGACCCGAGGTTCAGCGACAACCAGCGTCGGACGCAGCTGGTGAACAGGGATGTTCTGTCGAGAGAGCTGGACAAAACTTTCTCAACGAAGTGCGTCGGCGAATGGGTTGAGCTTCTCCACCGGTTCGGCGTGCCCTGCGGGCCTGTCTACACAGTTAGGGAGCTTCTGGAAGACCCTCACGTCAAAGCCCGCAACCTTCTGAGCGAGGTTGTGCATCCAGTCCTAGGCAGAACAACCGTCGTCAGGTCGGCTCCGTTCTACAGCGGCGAAAAACCATCCTTCACGCCCCCGCCTCTGCACGGCGAGCACACCGAGGAGGTTTTGAAGAAGCTGGGGTTCAGCGGCGAGGAAGTCGAGGAGCTGGAGCGGCTGGGTGTGGTTAAGAGGCATAAGTCCGTCTTCGATAAACAATAAATTATTCCACTGGTGTGTTTAGGCGTGAGCGGTGTAGAGGATTTTATCAAAGCTCTTTCCTCGGCTAAAGTCTATGACTTGGGTCAGCCCTACTTCAACGGCATGCCTGTCCACCCCGAGGACCCGCCCTACTCCATGGTGATATACCGATACCATCAGTACACTAGGCAGTTGTTCGAGAAGGTTGCGCCCGGCTTCTCCGACTCGATGGAGCTTGTGATAACCAGCATGCATTCAGGCACACACATAGACGCCAAGTGCCACATGGCGAGAGAAGGCCTTCTGCATGGAGGTGTGAAGGCCGGTGAAATCGTCAAACACACCGGCTACACCAAGTACGGAACCGAGGAGATACCGATCTACGTCAAGAGAGGGGTTTTGCTCGACGTCCCCGCCTCAAAGGGCCTCGACATACTTCCGCCACGGTACGGGATAACCGCCGAAGACCTTGAGAAATGTCTGCAGTATGAGGGTGTAAGCTTGAACGAAGGAGATGTGGCGCTCGTCAGAACAGGCTACTCACGCTACTTCACAACCGACAAGGAGAAGTATCTACACGACTTCGCAGGCATAACCGAGGAGAGCGCCCGATGGCTGATAAACCGAAGAATATCCCTTCTGGGAATAGACAACCTCGCCATGGCTGTGCCGAAGCCTTTCACAGTTCATCTGATGTTCTTAGTTGACGCAGGCATACACGTGATGAAGAGCCTCTACCTAGAGGAGCTGGCCAGGGACAAGGTATACGTGTCGGCGGTGTTCGTTGCGCCTCTGAAGGTTTTGGGAGGAACGGGTTCGCTGGTTAGGCCTGTGGCTGTTGGTTTTAGGGAAAAGGTTAAGTAATCAACTGCGGCAGTCGTCTGGAGTTGGTGGACAAACCGATAAGGCGCCTGTTTTGGTGGCTTCTGCTGGGGACGAAGGGAGGACCAACAAGGCTGCTGATACTCATCCTTCTTAAAACCGGCGCACGCAACGCCAACAGAATAGCCACCTCACTCCGGCTGAACTACAAAACAGTACAGCATCATCTCGAGGTCCTGCTGGAAAACGGTTTCGTCGAAGCCGAGGGACAGCGGTACGACGTCAAGTACAGGCTTGCGCCCATGGTCCGCGAAAACATGGATGTGCTTGACTCGATTGTCGAGGAGGCTTTGTCATCGAAACAGGCTAAGGCGAGCGTCGCATGGGGCCGCTCTGGCTGACCAACATACTCATATCCCTGATGATAGTCCTCGCTCTCCTCTACTCGCTGCGAAACTACATCCTTACGAGGAGGCTTGCTAGGACGAAGTTCACAAACGCCTTAGTGGCGCTCACAGCAATTTTCCTCCTCCAGCACATGTACGCAGCCTACATGTTCTACATGCTTTCTTGGAGTGAAAGAGCTGAGATAGCTTACCCGCTGCTGATGCTCAACCTCCTAGGCCTAGCGGGCTTCAGCATCTTCGTCTACCTTTCGAGGGCGTAGAGCCAGCACTTCACAGAAGCCTTGCCTTTCTTAATGTCGTAGGGTTTTTCATTCCTGCATCTGTCGAAGACCTGCGGACAACGTGGGTGAAACCGGCATCCGGGAGGGGGGTTGACTAGGTTGGGAGGAGCTCCGGGGATGTACTCGAGGGTCTTAGGGCCTTTGAGCCTTGGAATGGACTTGAGCAGCTTCTGAGTGTATGGGTGGAGGGGCGAGGTGAGCATGTCGTCTGAGACTCCGTACTCCACTATCTCCCCAGCATACATCACGGCGACGGCGTCGGCTATGTCGCTAACCAGAGCCAAGTCATGCGTTATGAAAATCATCGAGAGGCCACGCTCCCTCTTAAGCCTCTTCAGCAGGTTCATTATCTGCGTTTGCACGGACACGTCCAGCGCCGACGTCGGCTCGTCGAGTATGAGGAGCTTGGGGTTGAGCACCAGTGCCATGGCTATCATGGCCCTCTGCTTCATTCCGCCGCTCAGCTCATGCGGATATCTGTCCGCAACCTCCTCCGAAAGGCCGACCTGCCTAAACAGGCTTCTGACAGTCTTCAAAGCCTCCTCCATCCTCTGCCCCTCCTTAACCACCAGCGGCTCAGCCACTTGATGGCCCACTTTCAGGACGGGGTTGAAGCTGTTCATGGCGCCTTGGAAAACCATCGAAACCACGCGCCATCTTATTTCCATGTCGAACCTCTTTGCTTCAAGCGACAGCAGGTCGATCCCGTCTAGGAGAGCTTTTCCGCCGAAGTGGGCTACGTTGCGTGGAAGCATCCTCATCAACGCAAGCCCTGTGCTGGTTTTGCCGCATCCCGACTCGCCCACAAGCCCGAGCGTCTCAGCCTCCCCAATCCTGAAACCCACGCCGTCAACAGCCTTGACAACCCCTCCTCCCGAATAGTAGTGGAGCGTTAGACCCTCAACTTCGAGCAACTCATCCAACCCTCCTAAGCCTCGGGTTTACGACAGGCTCCAGCCCAAGCGATATCAACACGAAAGTGAAGCCCGTCAAAGCGATCAACCCGCCCGGCGGAAGAATCCACCACCAAAGGCCTAGGTTCAGCCCGCCGCTTCTGAAGGCGTACTCGAGAATCTGGCCCCAGCTCGGCAGCGAAGGGTCTCCAAGCCCTAGGAAGCTCAGCGCTGCTTCAGCCAAGATCGCTGAAGGCGTCGAGAAGATCATCTGGGAGATGAGGAAAGGAGCTATCTGGGGCGTGATGTGTCTGAGAAGTATTCTGCTGCGTGATACTCCCAGCGACTCTGCTGCTTCCACGTACTGGGCTGTCCTAGCCTGCAGCACTATCGAACGGACTATGACGGCTAGGCCGGACCAGCCGAAGGCCACGAGTATCAGGATGATTATCCAGATGCTTGGCTTGAAGATGAAGGTGAAGAATATCAGGAGGGGGAGTAGGGGGATGTTGTTCAGAACGTCGCAGACTCTCTGGATGGCTTCGTCAACTTTGCCGCCCATGTAGCCGCTCAGCATGCCCAGAGAAGAGCCCACAGCCGTGGTCAGAACAGCGGTTGAGACGCCTATCAAAAGAGCGACGGGGAACCCGAACAGCAAACCTGTAGCAAGGTCTCTGCCAAGCCTGTCCGTCCCAGCCAACCCGTAAACCTTACCGCCGGCCACGAACGAAACACGGCCCACAACGTCTTCCGGGCTGTCTCTCACCACGCTTACCCGCAGAACATACAGCCCAGAAAGAGGCCTGAATCCTCCGGCCTCAGGCACGCCGAACAAAGCCTTCTCAACACCCTCCCTAACAACCTTCTCCGCCGAAAAATCTACGCCGTAAACAGCTTCGAGGAAACGGCTCAGAAACCTTCCGGCCTGCAGGTCGCCGCTGAGGTAGGCTCGGAGAGGGGTTTCGAAATGTCTGAGGAAGGGTGGCGACTCCCCCGGCGTCGGAGGCGATGCCGAGAGAGTGTAGAACATCACGACGCTGCCGTCGGGTCTCTGAAGCTCGAACAGGACGACGGGAGGCCGCTGGGAGTACTTCACATCGGACACCGAGACTGAGACGAAGCTGGGGAAGTCTTCGTACACGTAGCTGATGGCTTTTTCAGCACTTTCCCCTACGTTTTCGAAGCTTACGAGAATGTGTCTTGGGCTTGGCTTCGAGCTGAAGAGGTTGGCCCACTCGGGTGCAACTTCTTTCGGGTTGTCGGACCAGTAGGCTGGGTTGTTCCAGTATCTTGTTCCGAAGTCAAGAGGATATGAAAAAAGAACGTAGACTGAGACGGCTATCTGCAGAGCTAGAAGAACCACTCCAGCCCTAGAAACTCTCGAGGACCAGAAGACGCTCCAGCCGCTTTCCTGAGCCAACGTAGCATCAGCCACTCCACGGTATTTCAGCTTGTCTTCAAGGCCTCCACCCGCTCAGAAGCAGGAGCGTGTAAGAAACCGCAAGAATGTCTGCCGTTGCCGCCGGCTTAAAACCAGCCCTTCCAACCTTCTCAGCCAACCTCTCAAAAGCGGCCCTGCCGCCGGCCGTTTGCCAGCCTCCCCTCGACAGCACATCCCCCGCCATTCTCGAAAGAGCCCGTGCAGCAGCTCTGCCGAACATCCTCGAAACATGGCTGTCGGGCAGGTGGCTAAGTATGTTGAGGAAGGTGTTGACCCCTGCTGTGTTGATGTCGAGATGTTTCAGCTGATTCTTGAGGTAGGCGTAGCCGTGGACGAAGCTGTTGCGGTAGCCGGTGCAGTACTCGGCAGCAACTGCCTCGAACTTCTCGTATGGTTTGAAGGCCTGCAAGATTCCCAGCCGCCTCTCTTCAATCAGCCTGTATGTTCTGTCCTGATGAACGTCTAAGTAAGCTACACGGCCGAGGTGGCTTGGGTTGACGGAGCGTATCGCCCTGAACAGCTTGAGCGTCTCCACATGGTCCATTCTCCACAGCACCTCAACGGCTTTCCTCCTGAGATGCCTGAAGGAGCTGCACAGCCCCGCAGCCTTAGCCAAAGGGGTTAGATGAAGCACGGCGCCTAGGTGGGTGTTTCCTCCGCTTTGAACCGAGACCATCTCTTCGCAAGCCTCTAGCACAACGTCGCCTACAGACCTGCCGGCCGCAGCGTTGCGGAAATGCCTGTAGAGTGCAGTGGCTGACGAGGTGAAATGCGGGTAGAGCTCTGTTTTCGAGGTTCTGTCGACGAGGCCCGGCTTAGGCGTGGTCGCCAGCTCTAGCAACAGCCCGAGCGTGCAGCATCTCGCAACCTCCTCAGGACTGCGGAGCGGTCTCAAACCATCAAGTACACCGTGAAAGAAAGGACCAGCGCTGTGATTATTGTAAGAGGCAGGCCGGGGAAGACGGGCCTCAGCTTCGCAAGCCTCAGAGTGGCTACGTAGCCTGCGAGCAGCCCTGCGAAAGCAGCTGCGGCTGGTAGCAGCCCTAGGTTGGTCATGACGAAAGAATACAGGACTGTGTAGAAGAAGAGGTCGCCCAGACCTATCGTCAGGCCTCGGAAGTCAACCACAAGGCCCTTGAGGGCGCTTGTGTCAACCTCCCCCAACCTCCTCAAATGACCCCTGAACACAACCAGCATGTCGTAGACCGATATCGCCACCAGCAGCACAATAGAGGTCCAGAAGGGTATCGATGAGCCGAGAATGACTCCTGAGGAGGAGGCGACGTAGCAGGATGCAAGCATACACGCCGCCTCAGACCTCGAGGAAACAGCTGCCGCAGCGGCAACGCCGCCCGTGGCGGACAGCGCTAGGATAGCCTCGATGCTTAGGTCGGTCAAAAGCATCAGGTAGAACATGGCCGTTGTCATGGCCACGAAGGCGAAAACCGTCAAAACAAACGCACGCACCAGCTTCCTAAACCTCAGCAGAGCAATCATCGCAAAACTTCCGACGAACATGGCTGAGACTACAACCAGCGAGTTGACGTAGGGCGTAGGAGTCAAAAGCTGAGAAGAACCCTGACCAGCTTCTTCGGGAAGCGGGGTGATCACTGGCTGGGGAAGCAGCACCCCCTCGACAGCCAGCTGGAAGAACCAAGCCATAGCAAGAGTAAGCACGACCGGCGTAAGCTTCGTGAGATACTCGTTCACAGCCCCTTCACACCCTGCTGCATCAGCGTATTTAACACCTTCGCCTCCACCTGCGCCGCAAGGTTTTGGAGAGCCTCAGCCGAAACAACACCGACCACGCAGCCAGCGTAAAAGAAGGAGCTATTTACCGGCGCTCAGCCGGGCGAAGGCTATCAAAGCCCCGCCCAGCATCTTCTCCTTAACCTCCACGGCTGTGAAGAATTTTTCCAGCATCGACTTGAGCTGGCTGTTTTTCGGAAGCCTTCTGTAGGTTTTGTAGATGGCGTGGACTCTCAAGCCTACACGGCCTACAGCCACGAAGGCCAGAAGCGGAGCTAGGGCTTTCCAGTAAGCGGCTAGGGCCAGCTTTTTCAGCGGGTTGTTGGGCTTGCCTAGGTCCACGACGACCAGCTTGCCGCCGTCAGCCATCACACGCTTGACTTCGCTCAAGGCGTTGTTCATGTTCCTCGCATCCCGGAGAGAGAAGCCCATCAGAACGCTGTCGAAAACTCCGTCTCTGAAAGGTGTTTTTTCAAAATCTCCGACCACGGGGTTTACGATTCCCGGATTCAAGCAGGCTTTGGCAAGCATCTCAGGAATGGCGTCGAGCAGAACCACGTCCCTCACCTTCGGCTGCGTCTCAAGCAGGACCTGTGTGAAAACGCCGTTTCCAGCCCCTGCGTCTAGAACAAGGTCGTCAACCCCTACAGCATCCCTCAACGCCTCAGCCCTCAGCCTCCTGTCTGAGGCGAATGATATC
>JANWZU010000124.1 GCA_025054795.1 Candidatus Caldarchaeum sp. | reverse complement strand
GATGAGAGAAGCGGAAGGGCCCAGAGACGCAGGGGAACTCACCTGAGCTGGACGAAGTACTTGAGGTCTGTGTCGTCGAAGCTCTTCGGGTAGAGGAGCGATGCGATGTCTGCGAACCAGCCTTCCGTGTCGTAGTAGCCGAGCTGGAAGATGTTTGAGTTGTACCTGTATACACGGCCTTCACGCACGGCTTTAGACCTCGAAAGCTCGGGAACCTCCTTCAGCAGACTCTCCAGCGAGGTTATCAGGTCTGTTGAGACGACTATGACGTCTGCGTCAACAGTCCTAGCCGCAAGCTCCTCCTTAGACACCGTCCCCGAACCCGTGCCCTTCAAGTCGCTGAAGACATAGTCGGCTCCGAGTTCTCGTAATGCCTTCGCAACGTAGCTCTCGCCCGCCGCCGCATAGACCGTCCCTCTGAAGACAGAGAACCAAGCTATCTTCTTCCTGCTCTCGATGCCTCTGTCTAGCAGGGTCTTAGCCTTCGAAGAGGTCAAGACGTAGCTGGTCTTGACGTAGTCGAGGACCTTCTGGGCCTCTTCATCGAGCTGGAAGAAGGCTGCGACGAACTTTATCCACTCAAACCTTCCCAGCGCCTCCGTCTCGAGGTATTCGCCGTTGACGACGTAGGGCAGCTTCAGCTCTGCAAGCTTGGAGATGACCGGGTCGCCGGGGTAGGTGTATATCATGACGAGGTCTGGGTTGAGGGCGATTATCTTCTCGTAGTCGGGTGAGAAAGCTCCTCCAACGTCCTTTATCCTGCCGTCGGCCAGCCGCTTCTCAAACTCGGGGAAGTAGAGCTTGAAGCCTCCGCCCCACATGAACCCGACTACACGGTCGAGCATCTCCGGAGCATACTCCCTCAGCCTCTCAACGAGCGCCACGTGGGTGGTTGACATCAGGACGACTCTCTCGACGGGTGTTCTGACGACTAAGTCTGCTTTCAAGTTTGGCAGGGCGGCTCCACGGGGCACGAGCAGCACAGTTCTGTTCATCGCGTCGCGTAGCAGTACGTAGCCGTCCCTCTTCTCTAGCCCGAAAAGCTTCGCATCCTCAGGGCCTTTCTCACGGACTTCGACGGTCTGGAGCACCGTGGTTGTTTGGAGTAGGGTTGTTGTGCGGACGAGTGTGGCCGGGAAGGCCGCTTGGCTGATGTAGAAGCCGCCGACGAGGCCGACGATGAAGAAGAGAGTGGTTGCTGCGGCTAAGGTTTTTAGGGTTGGTTTGGAGGACATTTACATGGATGGATAATCCATCCAACATATAAACTTTAGCCACAACCGATAAAGCCCAACCACCCACCTAGAAAAACCCCGGGTTGAGGGTTGTGGTGTCTTGGAGCAGCGGCAAAGACAGCGCCCTAACACTACACCGCCTCCGCAGCCAAGGCTTCGAGATAGCAGGCCTCCTGACAACCTTCACCGACGCCTACCGGCGTGTGAGCATGCACGGCGTCAGAGAAAAGCTGGCTGAGATGCAGGCCGAAGCCGCGGGCCTGCCTTTGATGAAGGCCTACATCCCGCCCAACTGCA
>JANWZU010000078.1 GCA_025054795.1 Candidatus Caldarchaeum sp. | reverse complement strand
TAAGCCAGACCTTTCATGGGTCTTCAAAGACGCTGCAGAGCAATCCTAGGCATAGTAAGTCTGTAGCACACGCTGAAGCTCCTCCCACCTAGGCTCAACCGTGGGTATGTTGGCCAGCTGTTCACGTCTGTTCTCAAGGTCCTTCAACCCGCTCGACGTCAGCACACAAACCACAACGGCGTCGGCGTCAACCCGTCCTTCCTCCCTCATCTTTTTTGCCGCCGCCACGCTTGCTGCGGAGGAGGCTTCCGCCAGCACCCCCTCACACGATGCGATGAGGCTCTGAGCCTCAAGTATCTCTTCCTCGGAGACTAGCACAGAGTATCCCTTCGAGTCTTTCACAGCCCTTAAAGCTTGATAGCTTGTGACGCTTCCGGCTATGGAGAAGGCTACGCTTTTCTTGGTCTGCACCCTTGCAATAGTCTCTCTCGGCTCGAGCGTCGAGCGGTAGAGGGGGCCTCCTGCTTCAGGCTCGGCTGCAACCATGACGGGCAGGCTGTCAACCATCCCCAAATCGTAAAATTCTTTTATTCCTCTCCATTCGCCAAACAACCCCGCGCCGTTGGCAGTTGGCTGGATGATGTAGTCTGGAGACCGCCAGCCCAGCTGCTCAACCAGCTCATAGCCTATCGTCTTGTATCCCTGAAGGCCGTAAGGGTTGCCCGTAGGCGGCGTCGTGTATGTGCCGGCCGGATACCAGCCGTACTCCCTGACGCCCTTCGACATCAGCTCCCACCTACCCGCTGGGGTTGTGACGGCGACGACTTTGGCGCCGTAGGCCCGCATCAACCCAAGCATGGTGAACGGCACGGTGGGAATGGTCAAAATGATGGAAGGAACACCCGCCTTAGCCGAATAAGCTGCGACGGATGCACCTAGGTTGCCGGTTGACGCTGCGGCCGTCGTCTTAACACCGAACTCAAGGCCCTTGGATATTGCGACTGCTGAAAACCTGTCCTTAAACGACCATGTCGGATTCCTAGACTCGTCTTTTAGGTAGAGGTTCCTCAAACCTATTTTTCTCCCTACTGAAGTGCTGTGCAACAGCGCAGTAGAACCCTCGCCTAGGCTTAGAGCGTGTCTTTCATCCGAAACCGGAAGAAGCTCCCTATAACGCCAGACGCCGAGCCTCGAGGGCCTACGGCTAACGACCTCCCTGCTCAAAACATTTCGTATCTTCTCATAATCATACTCCACAACCAAGTTTGACACTATGTCCGGGTCGGCGCACTTAGGGCAGCCTTCAAACATCATCCCAAGACCATATCTCTGATCGCATCGAAGACACCTAAGGCCCAGAGCATAACTCATGCCAGCCGAACTACTCAGTCCTATAAAAATCAATTCACACATCTGTCATCAGCAGACGTGTTTATGCAAATTAAATATAGGGGAGACGCGTGTAAACTGCCATGGAGTTCGGTGTGGCTTTATCCACGTGTAGAGAGGGCTTGTTCTACCCTGTCGGTTTCACAACTGTAGACGGCTTGGTGAAAATCACTACGCGGGCCGAGGAGCTGGGATACGCCGCCGTCTGGGGAAACGACCACATAACAACACAGACCTACATCAAGCAGAAAGGCGGAAAACCAAACTTCTACGAACCCATGGTCGTCTTCTCCCATCTCTCAGCGCTAACCAAGAAAATAATCCTCGGCACAGCAGTCATCATAGGCCCCATCAGAAACCCTGTGATACTCGCCAAGCAAGCCATAACCCTCGACCACATGTCCAGAGGAAGGTTCGTGTTGGGCGTTGGGCTCGGGGCCTACAGGGAGGAGTTTGAAGCCATGAACATGAAGGGCAACCGGGGGAAGATGCTGGACGAGTTCATGCAGTGTTTAACAACTCTGTTCGAAAAACCTCTTGCTTCGTTCCAAGGTAGGTATTTCTCCTTCTCGGACGTAGAAATGTTGCCGAGGCCCTTGAGCAAGCCTTTCCCGCTGTACGTCGGGGGAAACTCTCCAGAAGTTTTGCGTCGAGTGGGGGTTTACGGGGCTGGATGGCTTCCCGCTGCGCTGACTCCCAAGGACGCTCGTGAAGGCATACTGAAGATCAAACAGCACGCCGAGCTTGCGGGCAGGCAATCAATAGACCATAAAGTTGCGTTGGAGGCAGGCTGCTACGTCGCCCGAGAGGAGGCTGAAGCCCGTCGAAGGTTCATAACATCTCCCTTCTACCAGCATCTCGTTTCGCTCAAGCGTTCAACCCTCAAAGACCTGCCCTCCATGAGTGAGGAGGAGCTCTACAGGAGAAACTTCATAGGCACGCCCAGCCAGATAATCGCAAAGATAGAGGAGTTCGAAGAAGCGGGGGTTGACCAGCTTTGGTTCGACTTCATAGCTGATGACGAGAAAGAATTCATCGAGCAGATGGAGTTTTTCGCAAAAGAGGTTATGCCCTCGTTCAGATGATTATTGCGTCGTTGGAGGTCTTTGACAGCATCTCGACACCGTCTCCTTTAACCACGAGCGTGTCTTCTATTATGATGCCGCCGAACCCCAGCTCATAGTAAGGAGTCTCGATGTTCAACACCATGCCCTCCTCAACGACCGTATGGTCGTCCGGCCTGATGATGGGAACGTCGTAGAGCTCCAGCCCGATTCCATGGCCGCAGTGATGGCGGCGGTAGTGGCTCAGCCCGTTCATCCGCACAGTCTCGACGGCGACGTTGAAAAGCTGTGAAGCTTTTACGCCCGGCCGGATGCTTTCTTTCTCAGCCTCCAGCCCTCTCTGCAAGGCTCTGTAGGTGTTTTTAAGCTCCGTGCTCGGCTCGCCTACGAAAGCAGTTCTTCCGAGGTCGGCGTAGTAGTTTTGGTAGATGATTCCTATGTCGTATCTGACGATGTCGCCTTTTTCAAGCCTGTGCGTGCTAGGTGATGCGTTGGGAAATGCTGCGTTGTCATGAGAGCCTATGACCATGGCTGCCGGCTGTCCACCGTTCTGACGGACGTAGGCCTCCACGGCCTCGGCTACTTCCTTGACCGAGACACCGGCTCTCAGAATTTCCGCTGACTTGAGTATGGCTTTTTCAGTTATTTCAGCAGCTCGGCCGAGCTTCTCAACCTCCTCCTCGGTCTTAACAGCCCTCATCAGACGTGTCAAGCTGCGTGCGTTGAACAGCTTTGTTTGGGGCAGCGATTTAGTTAAGTTTCCGTAAACGACGTCGCTGTCGCAGCCAACGGACTGTTTGTCAAGCCCTCTCTCCTTCAGAGAATCTGTCAATGCCTCCGATGCTGTTTTGTAGGTTTTTCCAGACAGGAGGGTCAGCAGACGCTCTTCAGCGTTGTGAAGCTTCCTGCCCCTGTGCTCC
>JANWZU010000107.1 GCA_025054795.1 Candidatus Caldarchaeum sp. | reverse complement strand
CTACCTCCGACTAACAGCAGAAGAATGGCTTTCTTAATGTGGTCTAGCCCGTATATGGAGGGAGCTATCGAGTCAACCAGCTTGTTGATTATGAATGGGTCTTCAGCCATTTTTCTGAAGAGCCTCTCGTCCTCTGCGCTTATGTGGACAGCTTGAGGCTCCTTGCTAGCCGGCTCTATGCTTACGGCGTCAAGGAATATTCGGAAAGTCCGTAGAGGACTGTCAACCACCCTCTCCTGCACCGAGTCGACAACCCCTACAACGATGACCCTGTCCCCCGGCCTACCCACATCGACCAAGTCGTCCTTAGCTCTGACCTCGATGACACGTGGAAGCTGGCCCGGGGGAAGGTCTTCAGGCTTCTCTTGAACGCCTATCACCTGGTAGTCTATGTAGGTAGATTCCTCGGGTACGAGCTCGAAGTTGGGGCGTCTACTGCCTCGGCATGTTTTGTCGGAGCATGTTTCAGGAGTGCTGACCCTTTGAGAAGCTTGCTCAACTACCTGGGTGATGCCGCAGTACCTACACCGGAAAACCCCTCTCTTCAGCAGAGGTTTGACGACGGAGGCTTTGGAGATCATTCCGTCGACCATCACGAGCTTTCTCAGCTGCTCCGACCTGACCTCTCTGATCGGCGTTAGGCTGGGGAGAGAGACAACTCTCGCAGAGAAGAGGGGAACTGAAGCGGCGTACTCGGGGTCCTCTATCAGAAGCTGCCTCAGACAAGCTCTGTTCAGAACTTCGAGCATGTTTTTGGGGCTGGAGACTAGGCTGCGGGCGAAACCCTCGTCGAAATTTATCAAGTCGTTAAACTCCACGGGTACACTTCTCCTCTTCTTGACAGCGGCTTCACGCAGCAGTTCTCTGTATTTTTCAGATTTGAAGAAAGACACGAGCTTCTCCTCAAGCGGTATGGTGGCCACTCCTAATCACCTCTTTTGGAAAACATCCTACTAACCCATTCATCGACCATTTTGAACACACTCCTGTAAAGCGCTTCCTCCTCAGGCGTTAGCTTCTTGACTATCTCACCGTCAAGCCTTTTAGCCGCAAGTGCGACTATCTTCATCAGCCTCATCGTCATTATGTCAGTCAGACGTCTGGCAACCTCCTTGTCGCCTTTTTCAGCCTCCCTCAACCAGTCCAAGTAGAAATGACGTGGTAAAGCCTGTAGGTCCGACGGGTTGTTCTTCTCCCTCCACTCAACCTGCATCAGTTGGCTGGACGTCGAAGGCTTCGAGGCGTACTCGGCGTAGCCGGCTGAGACCAACACGTCTGCGACCCATCTCCACAGGTTCACGACCGAGCCGGGCTTCAGGTCTTCAACCGTCTTACCTGCGTATGTTAGCCTCTGGACGTTGGAGTTGAGGACGACTTTCACCCCCACGTGCATGTATTCCAGAAGGTTCTCGTCTATGACTTCGGCCACGTCGTTGACCATCTGAATGGTGAAACGCACAAACGTACTTAAGTATGATGCAAATGTAATAATTGATATAACTCAGCTGATAACCTACGTAATATATTTG
>JANWZU010000091.1 GCA_025054795.1 Candidatus Caldarchaeum sp. | reverse complement strand
AAAACCTTACAAGTAAGCAAAGTAGATCATGACTGACAGCATCAGCAAGTCGGCTGCCAGCAACGCTGTTGCCGTGAGCAGCCTTCTCACTTCGATCCCCCGTATTATGTGGAACGCTGAGCGATTAAATCTTTTATTCCTCGACTCCCGTCGAGTATTCTTCCATTTATACGCCCGTAGCATGTTCATGTTTTTAAACGGCTTGGAGACCTAGTGTTTTGTGAATTACGAGTTTTTCGAGGAGGCTCAAAAATATCTTCCGGGAGGAGTGACCTACAGCGTTCGGTCGCTCGACCCCTTTCCGGTCTATATTGAACGAAGTGATCGAGCCTATGTCTGGGATGTCCGTGGAAACAGGTACATCGATTTCTGGATGGGGCATGGAGCTTTGTTGATGGGTCATGGGTACAGGCCTGTGATTGAAGCTGCGTCTGAACAAATCTGGACGGCTGCCCATCTCGGCTATCCCAATCCATGGGAGGTCAAGTGGGCGAAACAAGTCTGCAGCATGGTTCCCTCTGCCCAAAAAGTCAGACCCACCAACAGCGGAACCGAGGCTAACATGTACGCCGTCCGCACCGCAAGGGGTTTTACAGGCAGAAAGCTTGTAGGCAAGATAGAGGGAGGTTGGCACGGCGGATACGACGCCCTCCAAATAGGGGTCACCTACCCTATCGACAAACCCTCTACCCTCGGCCTTCCCGACGAGACGACCGTCAACACTATCCTGCTGCCGTTCAACGACTTGGATGGCGTAGAAAAGAGGATTAAAAACAAACAGTTGGCGGCAATCGTCGTAGAGCCTGTTTTAGGAGCTGGAGGTTTCATTCCAGCGGAACCAGATTACTTAAAGGGGCTGAGGGAATTATGCGACAGAGAGGGAGTGGTTCTGATATTCGACGAGGTAATCACAGGCTTCAGGCTTTCTGCAGGAGGGGCGCAAAAGCTCTACGGAGTCATCCCCGACATGACTGTTTTGGGAAAATGTGTTGGCGGAGGGCCCTTCCCATCAGGTGCTTTTTGCGGCAGGTCGGAGATCATGGACGTTCTAGACCACTTGAAGAGGCCTAAGCCTTACACGAGGGTTTTCCACGGGGGAACCTACAGCGGCAACCCCTTAGCCATGAGGGCTGGATATGTCCTGATGAAGGAGCTGGAAAAGGGAGATGTCTACCCCGTGCTCAGTAGTCTGGGGGAGAGAGCGAGACGAAGCCTTGAAGAAGCTCTCGAAAAATTCGAAGCACACATCACGGGCGTCGGCTCCCTCGTCTGCGTCCATTTCACAAAGGAGAAGCCGGTTGACATCCACACAGCCAACAGGACCAAGGACCTTAAGCTTACGACAGAGTTCTCAAAACATATGCTGTCGGAGGGAATTCTCTACATCCCTCCGTACAACCCGCATTTCTTCATCTCAGCGGCTCACAGCGTGGAGGACGTCGACAAACTCGTCGAAGCGGCAGCTAATTTCGCCAAAAAACACAGGTCATAGACCCAACACTTGAAGCACTCTTCTAATCAGTTTAAAGGTCATTCCCCATATCAGTTCGTCTCCGTAGACATAGCAGAGATGCTTGCGCACAGCTCCTGAATATTTTGAATAAACCTCGGTCGCTACGATTTTCAAATCCCTTAACGGTACCCATAGGACTTTCTGAACCTCAGAGCCTTTATGAACCTCGGCTTCACGCAACAGAAGTGCGACGTAGGGCTTGACCAACAGGTCTGGCGAGTTAGCGGGAGTTGTGAACGGGAGGGCTCCGACCAGCCTAACAACGTCTCGTCGTATCCCAGTCTCCTCCTCTAGCTCCCTCAACGCCGTTTCAACCAAGTCGGAGTCAGAGGCCTTATACCGGCCTCCGGGAAAAGCAATATGCCCAGACCAAGGGTCAGTTGAGCGTTCAGCCCTCTTCACGAGCAGTACCTCAGGCCTCTCGCTAATTTTTCTGAGGAGTATGCAAACGGCTGCGTAGCTGCGGCCTGGCTCTAGACTCTCCGCCCTTATCGGGGCTAGCCCTTCCCTTAGCCTACTTTCCATACCTGTATTTGTAGTGGGTTCCGAACAGGCTTGAGACCGTGACCTCGGGTTCCTCGAACAGCTCTGAGACGGCTCCGCCCCACTTGCTCTCAAGCAGGCTTCTCAGACCCCACCTAACTTCGTCAAGGTCTATCATAGAGACAACGGGTTCGAAGAAGGCTAGGGCAAGCATCTTCCTAGCCTCCTCGTAAGGGATTCCTCTGGTCATCAGATAGTAGATTTGGTCGGGGTCTATCTGGCTTACGCTCGCCGAATGGGTGGCCTTGACCTCGTCGGTTTCTATCTCGAGTGATGGGATGGCGTAGGCCCGGGCCTCTGGACTCATTATCATGGCGTGTTTGGCTAGGTACGCGTTGGTGTTCTTCGCCTTCTTCTCAATCGTTATCATCCCCTTGAAGATAACCCGGGCCTTCTCCTTCACAACCCCTTTGGAAACCTCCTTGCCCTGCGTGCCGTAGCCTACGTGATGGAGGTTTGCTGTGAGGTCCATCTTCTGGTCGCCGTCTCCGAATACAAGCTCCAAGTCGTTGACGCTCGAGCCGTCGCCAGCCATGACGCTGTCAACCCTCACCTTGGACATCCCTCCACCAATCAAAGAACCGACAACCATGGCTGAAGAGTTTCTGCCGATGAGGGATATACGATTAGCCAAGTACGTATGGTCATGCCCGAGGTTCTGCAAGACACCATGCCTTATGCTGCTGGACTCGTCCAAAACAAGCTCAACATGCTGGCCAACTACGCATCCAGCTGAGCCCGGTAAGCCGTGAAGCTCTTCCACCACCGAGGCAGAAGACATCGGTTCAGCCACTACCACTGTTTTGCTGAAGAAAGCTTCGGAGGGCTTGTTGAAGATGTAGATTATTCGGAGGGGCTTGTTCAGCCCTGTTGACTTGGGTATTTTCATGAATGTACCCGACGTCAGGAGAGCGTGAACTAGGCTGGAGTATTTGTCCAGATACCGGGAGTTGAGGGTTCTGTTGAGAAGCTCACGCATGAAAGGCTCGTGTCGTTTTAAAGCTTCTTCAATTGTCAAAACTTCCACGTTTTTGCGGAGTAGCTCGGCGGGGAGGTGTAGGTGGGCAAGCTTGCCTCCGACGTACACAGCTGTGGGATGCTCTTCGTCGTCCTTGACGTGTTTAAACTCGGAAGGAACATCAGCCTCAGCCCCATCGGTAAGCATACTGTACAGTTTATCCTCAACCAGCTCAGGGGCCTCGTAATGCCTAACATACAGCTCTGACGTCTCCGGAGGCATCGCCCTGTAAAGCTCCAGAAACTTAACCCTAAGCCTTGAAAGCCATTCAGGTTCGCCTCTAAACCTCTCAGAAGCCAAGCTAGGCAGTTCAGTCAAGCCGTCTACAACCCCAAAACAGCCGTTAATAGCTGTATCTCACGTAAACTTATAAACACTCAAGCACAGGAACTGGGCGAAATGCTCGGTCATCTGCAGAAAACAGGCGGAAAGACTGTTTGCAAAGTATGCGGAGCCGAGCCCAAGCCCAACGAGGCATTCCACCACGTGACGGGCTTCGGAGATGTTTGCCGAAGTTGCGGTCTTCAGCAAGTCGTCTGCGACGGATGCGGGTCGCCTGTCCGACGCCTAACTTCGACGGTCCTGCGTGGTAGAACCCTATGTCTCCCATGCTACAGGGCCGAGAGAGAGAAAGGCGAGAAGAGAATAATTAAGGAAAGAAACGCTGAATCGATGGAAGAGGCTTTGGCCGCCTCATTAGCGGAAGCACCTGAGGGCTACAGGCTCGTCGGCCTGCGGCTCAGACCGAGCTCAACTAAAATATGGATGGCTGAGTACGAACGGGAAGACATCTACCTCTCCAGATGTTCGTAGAAAAGTATAATCTGCGTAATAGCGGGGGAATATCGTGGAAGAAACAGCCGATGAAGCATATTAGTATGCATCCCAAGGCTTGGCTGGGTTGATGGGTTTTCTGAAAAAGAGGAATGAAGCGATAGAAGAGCAGATAGATGAAATACTACCTGTAGATTATCATGAGGAGCTTTCTGAAAGGATTGAAAAAACCATATCGTCTTTAAACGGCCACATCGAAAGGCTCAACAACAAATACCGAGAAATGCTAGCTAGGAGCAGAGAATACTTTGAAAAATGTGTTGAAGCCCTTCAGTCTAAGGACGACGAGAAAGCAAAGATCTACGCCTCCGAAATCGCTGAGATCAAGAAGCTGGCTGGAATAGTTCTTCACAGCCAACTTGTGCTTCTTCAAGTCAAAATAAGGCTGGAGAGCATACTTGAGCTGGGCGAGGCCTTAGCCTTGGTTAGGCCTTTAGCGGACATGCTTCAAAACAGTTTGGCCGAGATAGCCGACGTTTCTCCAGAGGCTTCGGACCATCTGAGGAACTTGATGCTGCTCATCGAAGACTTCATGACCAGCTCAGGTGTTTACGTCGAGCCAAGCTCGGCCGTAAGCTCGATTGTTTCAGACGAAGTTTCTTTCATTTTGAACGAAGCTAGGAACATAGCTGCGGAGAAGGTTCGTGAATCCTTCCCAGAGGCTCCGAAGCTGACTGAATTGGAGAAAGCTGTATACAACTACGTGGTCGGAAGGGAGGATGAGGAGCTAGACCTACATGCTCTTGCAGCCGATCTGAAGATAAACCCCGAGGAAGCGTCAGAAGCCTTAAAAAACCTGCATGAAAAAGGCCTGATACAGCTGGAGCTTGCTGAGGCTAGCTAGTCCCGTACTTTGAGTTCCAGTCAAGCAGCCTCTTCAAGT
>JANWZU010000054.1 GCA_025054795.1 Candidatus Caldarchaeum sp. | reverse complement strand
GGAATAGCTGGTGATGATGCTTTTTTCGTCTATGAATAGTCGTGAGAAGTCTAACTCGGCTTTTTCACCCTTTTCGGGGGCTCCGAATATGAGATCGTTCCTCCTCTTCTCACACTGTCGATGACGAGCTGCAGTGGCCTGACGGCTGGGGTTGCGAGGACGCCGATGTCCACGCCGCGTCCATCCGTTCCGCACCGGCAGACGTCGACAAAATCCTCTGATAGTGGATTAGCTGTCGCATCCGCTCCCAGTTCTTTCGCTTTCTGAAGGCGGAACGGCGAAATTTCGGCGACGGCGACGAAGGAAGCTCCCATGAGCTTGAGAAGTTGAATGAACAAAGACCCAGTCGGACCGGCTCCGACCATCGAGACGCTTCTACCAGCTGTAAACCTCGTTCTTTTCAAGGCTCTCAAAACGCATGCTGCGGGCTCTATGAAAACCGCCTCCATCCACGCGAGGCCGTCGGGAAGACGCAGAACCCCGCCCCTCTCCACATTCATCCGTGGGACCTTGAAAAACTCAGACAACCCGCACGGCTCGATCGTGGTCTTGAGAAACATGGAACACATGGTCAAAGAGTCGTTGAGGCAGTAGTAGCATTTTCCGCATGAAACATGATGATGGACAAAGACTCTTTCCCCCTCTGCAAAGTCCGGAGACCTTGACTCCTCCACGACTCCGACAACCTCATGACCCAGCATGGGCGGTGTTAGAGGCCTTCCATAGGCCTTTTCCAAGTCTGTGCCGTCGATGCCGCAGGCCTTCATTCTCACTAGAATCTCGCCGTCTGAAATTTTGGGAACAGGGATGTCTGCCACCTTAACGCCGCCGCCCTCTTTCACAAAGACAGACTTCACGGCTTTAAGTACGAAGCGATTGTTGAAAAATTTTTTCCATAAAGGGCTATTTTCGTGAGTACTTATCCAGCGTTCCTGAGACCAAAATCATGAAAAGGCATCCCGCAACCGGAAACACAACCATTGGGATGAGTACAAAGTTTAGCGGAATGAACGCTAGGAACGCAGAGGAAACCAATGGACCTACCATCATACCTGCGTCCCACATAGACATGAGTATGGAGTTGGCTGTCAGCCTAGCGGCGTCGTTTTCGTAATGTCTAGCTATTATTAGCGTTGAAAGCGGGAACGAGAGGCCATGAGCGACAGCCATCAAGACGTAGCCGGATGCAAAAACTGCTGGAGACCGGAAAACAGCGATCAAAAGAGCGCCTACTGCTGAAATCAGAAGTATCAGTTGATAAACCGTCTGAACCTTTATCCTCGATATCAGCCTGGAAAGCATGGCCCTAGATAACAGCGCTGAGAAATAGTACAGAAAGAACAAGACCGTGATTAGGTTCTCGGTCAACCCAATTTCCTTTCTAGCTATGAGCGGTGAAAAGGCCAAAACGCCTCCGTAGGCTATGTTGTAGCTTAGGTAGGCGAGGGAGGTGTAGATAAGAACCCTGTCCCTAAGGGGTTTCAGAGTACTTTGTTTGGAGGATGTGGAGGTAGGTGTGTCGGACTTGTCGAACACCAGCCTAACCGACCTAAATCCAGTTATGAAAGCACCGACGCCCATAGCCGAGCTGGCCAGCAGGGTCTGCCTAACTCCGAACAGAGAGACAGACGCAGTCCCTATCACGGGCCCAGCCGTAAGCCCGACCGCAAGAAAAGTTGTGTACCTCTGAATCGCATTCAGCAGCTCGTTTTTATCCTGCGTGTGCCCCGCAACCGTAAGCATCAAAACAGTGTCGTATGCGAACGCTGCCCCATGAACTATTCTCAAAATCAGCAAAGCGACATAGTCTTCGACGAGCACGTACCCTAGCGGCGCAAAGACGCTTATCAACAGCCCCGAGACAAACAGGGGATTAGCTACTCTCCTCCTAGTCGTTATCATGAAGCTGCTTAGCTTCGTCAACAGCGAAGACAGCGAGAAAAGAGTGAAGATGTAGCCGACGAGCGCTGGAGAGACTCTCAGCGACTCGTTTGCGTAAATGCCTATGACGGGGTTTATCATCTGTTGCTGAGCCGAGATGAAAAACCCTGTTGCTGAAAGACTTTTTAACGTTCTGTCGAAAGGCTGTCTGTCTTTCCGAGACATTAATCGGCTTACCGCTGGCTCCTAAACCTGTGTAATATCTCCATGAACTCGTCAAGTGTTAAATCTCTCTTGAACAACATAGCCGCCTCTTTCACGGCTTTAAGAAGGCCGTCTATTTCATCCTCTCGGATGTTCAGCCCGAGCTTCTTGGAGAGGTAGAGGATCGAGTCTCTGCCGCTCTTCTTCCCGATTACAACCTTAACACCGCCATGCCCGACTATGTTAGGAGTGAAAGGAAATATCTCGGCGGTCATGTTCAAGTCTTCGACGTTGTTCCACCAGCCTGCGATTATCCCCGACTCGATGTCGAAGATTCTATCGCCTACTATCGGCGCCTGCGGCGGAAGCTTGACGCGAGACAGCTCCTCAACGGTTTTGGAGAGTTTTTTAATCTTTTCCAGCCTTATGTTGGTTTTTACTCCGTAGAGCTGGGTCAGAGCCATGACCGACTGTTCGAGTGAGGCGTTGCCCGTCCTCTCCCCTATGCCGTTCACGGAAACATGGATGGTCTCAGCTCCAGCCAAGACAGCGGCTATTGTGTTTGCAACGCCGAGCCCAAAATCGTTGTGCACGTGTATTTCGAGAGGTTTGTCAAGCTTTGACTTCACCTTCTGCACGAAGTATGAGATTGCATGAGGGGAGCAAACACCGAAGGTGTCAACCAGCACAAGCGAATCCATGTGGCCTCCTTCAGCGACGCTGGATATCAGCCTCCAAGCAGTTTGAAAATCGGCTCGAGTTGAGTCTATTGTGAAGAAGGCTACGTACAGGCCGTGGTCGTGGGCGTATTCGGTTGCTTCCGTGGCGAGTGATATGGATTTTTCCTCATCCCAGCGGTAGGCATATTTGAGTAGGTGGTCGCTTGAAGGTATCTCCATGACCACCCCTTCTACATCTAGGTTGAGAGCTAGGTCAACGTCTTTCTTCATGCAGCGTGCGAAAGAGAAGACTTTGGAGCTGAGCCCTAGGTTTGCTATTTCCTTTATT
>JANWZU010000049.1 GCA_025054795.1 Candidatus Caldarchaeum sp. | reverse complement strand
TTACGAACACTTGAACCAATCCTAACAAACACGTCGTCGCCGAATCTGTGAACCGTCGATCCAGGCTCTACCTCTACAACCAAAACATCTTTTCCATCAACCTCGATTAGCTTTGTAGTTAGTTTAGGTCTTGGATAGATTGCGCTGAGGTAGCTGTTCAGTCTGTTGAGAGTATCCTTGGTGACTCCGACAGGGTTTCCGTCGTCGTTGACGCCCACAATAAGAAAACCACCTCGATGGTTGGCGAATGCGCAGATGCAGCGTGCGGCTTCTTCGTCGAAAACTCGTTTAAACTCGGTTGTCTCGTCTTCTCCTTTCTGCAGCCGGTTTTTCAAGTTTTCTACGTCGCTCAACCCATTTATATGTTTACAAATTGCTTATAAAGGTTTACAAATTCTTTACAAAACAGCTACCTTTCAACGGCTTGGGCTGCCGGAGAGCCGAGGGCCTTCACATAGTCGTCGAAAGGCTCGTGAATCACTATCCCTCTTTCAGGCTCGATGGTGAAAACATACATCGTCGAGTCCATCGACGACCACCGCATCTTCCTCACGAAGATCGTCCTGACCAGCCTGCCTCCTATCTGCCTAACGCCTAGAACGATGACGCCCGATGCGAGAAACTCCTCAAGCATGAACCTGCTCATCCTCTTCGACCCGGTTGGGATGTCAGTAGTCATCAAAGTCGTGACGCCGAACCTCTCCTCAATCATCGTGATTATCTCACGGAGGTATTCTCGGACGTAGAACTCGTCTTTAGCGCCTTGAGCTAGGGCTGAGACGGGGTCTAGGACGAGGCGTGAGAAGCGTCTTCCACGTGTTGCGTTGAAGATGGCGTCTACAAAGGCTCTGCTCTCCTTCCCGTACTTGCGGGCCTCCGCTGCGTACAGCCGGAGCTCCAGAGGGATGAACCGGCCTGACTCCATGAAGGCCCAGAAGTTCCAGCCAAGCGACTCAGCCCCTCTCAAAACACCCTCCACACGCTCGTCTATGGTTACGTAGACGCACGTCTCCTTTGAGGTCAGGCCGTTGAGCAGAAACTGTAGGGAGAGGATGGTTTTGCCGACGCCGGTCTCTCCCGTGACGAGGTATGTACGGCCTTTGATGAAGCCTCCGCCCAGCATTCTGTCGAGCATGGGGTTGCCTGTCGAAAGCCGTGCATCAGCCGTCAAAGCCATGCATTCATCTCTGGAGAGCAACGTATTAAGAGTAATGGTAGTCAGGTTGTTCGACAAAGGCCAAATATTACGGCGTTAAGCTGAGAAGTGCTGGATGTCGTCGCTGGAGGAGGTTGCTGAGGAGATCAGGCTTTGCAGGCTTTGCCCGCTCTGGAGGAGCAGGACCAACACGGTGCCGGGCGAGGGGAGGCGGGATGCTGAGGTCATGGTTGTGGGCGAGGGCCCCGGCGAGGAGGAGGATGCGCAGGGCAGGCCTTTCGTCGGCAGGTCTGGCAGGCTTTTGACAGAGGCGTTGGAGAAGGCGGGGCTGCGTCGTGAAGAAGTCTTCATAACCAACGTCGTCAAATGCCGTCCTCCCGACAACAGGGAGCCGCTGCCCGAGGAGCGTGAAACATGCGTGAGCACATATCTATACAGGCAGATGGCCGCAGTCAAGCCGAGGATGGTTATTCTGCTGGGGTCCGTGGCTGTCCAGACTCTGCTGGGAAAGCCCTCGGTTTCGTCCGTCCGTGGCAAGGCCTTCGAGAAAGACGACGTAGTCTACTTCTGCACATACCATCCGGCGGCGGCCTTGTACAACCCAGCCAACAAAACAACGTTCTTCAAAGACATCGAGAAAGCCAAGCAGCTTCTCGAAAGCCTCAAGGCTTTCAAGAAACAGAAAACACTCGACGACGCATGAACCGGGGTGATTGTGGTTGAGGCTGGGGAGGTGGTTCTACGACAGGGACACGGTTGAGCTTGCGAAGCTTCTTCTCGGGAAGGTCTTAGCAGTCGGCGACAAAAGATGCAGAATCGTCGAAGTCGAGGCCTACGTCAAGCACGACAAAGCCAACCACGCCTACAGAGGAATGACAAACAGAAACAGAAGCATGTTCGGCCCACCCGGCACCCTGTACGTCTACATGGTTCACACACATTATTGCATGAACGTCGTCAGAGGCGGGGGCGAAGCCGTTTTGATCAGGGCTGCGGAGCCTCTTGCCAACGTTGAGGATAGGCTCGACGGGCCGGGTAGGCTTTGCAGATCCCTCGGCGTTGACAGGTCGTTCGACGGCCTCGACCTCTGCGTGTCTGAAAGGATGTGGCTGGAGGACGACGGATACGTTTACGACAGGGTTGCGGTCAGCCGGCGGATAGGAGTGACTGGAAGCGTAAACCGCCTTTTACGGTTCTTCGTGGCGGGAAGCCCTTGGGTTTCACGTAAAAACAGCCCGCCTGTCAGAAGGCTGGAGAAGCCTCCGAAACAGCCTATCCATGTTTCTCGTCGAGCAGACGGCCAGCCGCAGCAGCGTGAGCCGTTAAGCCCTCAGCCCTAGCCAGAACAGCCGCATGCCTACCCAGCCTCTTGGCAGCCCCCTTCAGAACACGCACCTCCGTCGCCAGCTTCACGTAGTCTAGGACGCTCAGCCCTCCTCTAACACGAGCCTGTCCGGAGGTGGGGAGAACGTGGTTGACGCCGACGACGTAGTCGCAGAGAGCAGGCGAGGTGTGTCTGCCCACCGACATGAGTCCTACGTTGGAAACGTATGGAGCTATCTTGTCGGGTTTGGATGTGATGAAGAAGTGCTCGGGCGCTAGGGATTGAACCAGCTCGACGACTGTCGTGAGGCTGTCGCAGACGGCAACGTAGCCGTTTTTCTCCAGCGAGCTCTCGATGGTCTTCCCACGCTCCAGCCTAGACGCAATCAGCTTCACATACTTCAGAACCTCGTTGGCCAACTCGTCCGAAGTCGTGGCCAAACCAACCAGCGTGTCCTCGCTGTGCTCCGCCTGCGCACACATCTCCAGCGCAATATCCTCCGCATCCCTCACGTCGTCGCCGAAAACCAAAAGCTCCGTCGGCCCCGCAAGCATGTCAACCGGCACGTCTCCGCTCACAACCTTCTTCGCGGCCGTCACGTACGGCCCTCCCGGCCCCACGATTTTTTCAACACGCCTGACCGTCTCAGTTCCGTAAGCCATCGCCGCAACAGCATGAGGCCCCCCTACTGCGTAGACCTCATCAGCCCCAGCCACATAGAGCGCCGCAAGCACAGCGTCATTCAACAACCCTTCCGAGGCGGGCGGGGTGCAGACGACAACCCTCGGAACACCTGCAACTTTAGCGGGCACGACTGTCATCAAAGCCGTGCTGGGATAGCTGGCCAGCCCTCCCGGGACGTAGCAGCCCACCGAATGCAGCGGAGCCGGCCTCAGGACAACCTTGACTCCCTGTTCGAGGTTTCTGACGAAGCTGAGCCTTCTGAGCTGCGAGCTGCAGAGCTTCGAGATGTTTTCAGCAGCTTTCCGAAGAGCTTTCCTAGCCCTGTCGTCGAGCTGGTTGTATGCCTCTGCGAGCCTTTTTCTCGGAACGAGTATGTCTTCGATCGTCAGACGAGACGAGTCGAAGCGCCTCGCATACTCCATCAGAGCCTCATCGCCCCTCGTTTTCACATCTTCGACAATCTTCCTGACGTAGTCGACGTAAACGTCAATAGGCTTCCTCGACGACGCTATCTCATCCACGACTGTTTGGACGTTCTGCCTCGCGACTCTGAAAAACCTCAAGCCTCCAAAACAACAAAAATCCGTCAATTAAAGATGGCGGCGAGCCCCGCCTCCTTGCCAAGACTTCGGCCAACGTGCTGCGGTTAAGTGCTCCTGCTCGGCCTCTCTTGCCAAAGACATGGACCCTCTGCACCCTCCGAACATCGACTCGGAAGGCCCAGCCCTCATCCTCGCAAGCTTTCGCATCGTACTTCAAACTCTACGGCAGACGGTGTGTATCCTCCCGCATCCGCACCGTGGTGGGCACACCACAGCGTTAAAGTCGTCCAAGGGCCTGTGAAAATAAGCAGATAAAAACCATCCTCCCCTTTAAAGACTCGAGCCGCCCACCTTGATGTCGTAGACTCTCATCAACGCTTTAGGCGAAACTTCCTTCACCGTGCGTTCGCCAACTATCTGTAGGTTTCTGAGAGACGATTCGACGGCTTGACGTGCTGAGCCGGGGGTTTTTCTGTCCTCGACGACGTAGAGGTGGATTGTTGCTTTTTCAGCCGCTTTCTCGACGGCCGCCGGCAGATATTTTGTTGAGGAGTGGGGCAGGTTCATGATTATGCGGTTGAAGTTTGTGTCGAGGGCTGGGACTGTCTGGGCGGCGTCTCCTTGGAAAGGCTTCACACGGCCTCTGAGCTTGTTCAGCTCTATGTTCTCGCAGAGATACTTGAAGGCTGCGGGGTTTTTCTCGACGGCGTAGACGGTTGCCGACGGGTTTCTGCGTGCTATGATGATGGAGAAGGGCCCCACGCCTGCGAACATGTCCAGCACAGTCTCGCCCTCGCCGACCTGCGACGCAACCCTCAGCCGCTCACCCGAAAGCCTCGGGCTGAAGAACGTCCGGGCGACATCCAGCTTGAACAAGCATCCCGACTCCCGGTGAACAGTCTCCGTATCAGCCTCGCCGTAAACAACACGGTAAGAAGCAACCCTCTCCTCCCCAGAGACCTCAGCCGTCTTCTGAAGCACCGTCCTCACACGCCGATGCCGGCCAACTATCTCCAAAGCAAGCTCATGTGCTTTCTCGGGCGAGAGGTCCATGTCGTTCAACACAGCTATGTCTCCGACTATGTCGAAGGCAGCCCTCATGGAAACGGGTCTCGGCCTCTTGCTTGCAGGAAGGTCTGCTTCAACAACCTCGAACCCTATCTGCGGGTAGCCTAGCACAGGCATCAGCACGCTGTCGCCGGATTCGACGATGCTGCGTGAGCCGTCGTACAAGCCCTGCCTTAGAAGCATGCGCCTCACCTCCTCAGCCCTCGTCCTCGGAACCCTCACCGCAAGCCTGCTGGCTTCCAACACCTTTCAAAAACGCAAACCCTGCTTAAGTGTTTGCAAAACCCTAAAAGGCGTCCGGCTGGATGTGGTGGTGGATGGCTAAGGACCCTGTCTGCGGGATGTATGTCGAGGAGTCGGCTGAAGCTCTTAGGGCGACGGTTAGGGGCCGGGAGTATTTTTTCTGCAGCGAGTCGTGCCGGCTGACTTTCGTCGCTCCGGAGGCTGAGTTCCGCAGGCTGCGGATGTTGACGTTGATGAGCTTCGCCTTGGGGTTGCCTGCTCTCGCTCTGATGTGGCTGCCCTTGCTTCCCAGCCGTTTGAACGACGTGGCCATGTTTTTCCTCACCACGCCTGTGCAGTTCGTCGCAGGCTTCAGGTTCTACAGAGGGATGGCTCACGCCTTGAGGGCTAGGGCTGCGAACATGGACACGTTGATAGCTGTCGGAACAACTGCGGCGTGGGGATACAGCACCTTGGTGACTTTCCTCCCGCACAGCTTTCCCCACGGAACCTACTTCGAGGTCTCGGCGCTGATAATCGCCTTCATCCTTCTGGGCAGGGTTCTGGAGCATCGTGTTAGGCTGAGGGCCTCCGACGCCGTGCGGAGGCTGATGGAGCTCAGGCCTTCGACGGCGAGGGTTTTGAGGGGCGGGGCTGAGGTGGAGGTTCCCGTCGAGCAGGTGCGTGTGGGCGACGTGATGGTGGTAAGGCCGGGGGAGAAAATCCCCACAGACGGGGTGATAGTTGAAGGCCACGCCTCTCTGGACGAGAAGATGCTCACAGGCGAAAGCACGCCCGTCGACAAGGCTGAGGGCGACGAAGTCATCGGCGGCACTATGAACAAAACAGGCTTCATCAAGGTCAAAGCCACAAGAGTCGGCTCCGACACCGTGCTGGCGCAGATAATCGACCTCGTTGAAAAAGCGCAGGCCGGCAAAGCCCCTGTCGAAAGGCTGGCCGACAGAGTCGCATCCTACTTCGTCCCAGCCGTCGTAGCCGTAGCCCTCCTCTCGCTCGTAGCTTGGACAGCTGTCGAAGGCTCCGCATTCCCAACAGGTTTCGTCGCCTTCGTGGCCGTGCTGATAGTTGCATGTCCATGCGCCCTAGGACTCGCAACGCCTGCAGCCCTAGTTGTGGGAGTGGGCAGAGGCGCTGAGATCGGCGTGCTGATTAAAGGCGGTGAACAGGTTGAGAGAGCCAGCGGGGTTGACACGGTTGTTTTCGACAAGACGGGCACGTTGACTGTGGGTGAGCCGTCTGTTGTGGATGTGATGGCTTTCGAAAGATTCGAAAAGGCTGAGGTGATACGTCTTGCGGCGGCCGCTGAGAAAGGCTCGGAGCATCCTGTTGGGAGGGCTGTGGTTAGATACGCTGAGCAGGCTGGGCTGGATGTTCCAGAGCCTTATGGATTCGCATACACGCCGGGCGTGGGTGTTAGGGCTGTTGTGGAGGGCCGTGAGGTTGCTGTCGGAAGTTTGAGGATGCTTGACACAGCGGCTGAGAATGTCGAAGAAGCTGTTGGGAGGTTTCAGGACCGGGGCATGACAGCCTTGGTGGTTGTCGTCGACGGATGGCCTG
>JANWZU010000112.1 GCA_025054795.1 Candidatus Caldarchaeum sp. | reverse complement strand
TGTTTTAAAGACGTTGGAAAAACCCTATTAACGTCCGTTCACGAGCTACTGCCATGCTCGAGACAGAGATATGGTACGAGGACGGCTTCGAGAAGCTTAAGCTGAGCGACGGCATCCTAGTCGAGGGCCTTCCGGGCATAGGCCTTGTGGCTAAGGTTTCAGTCGCCTACGTGCTCCGGAACCTTCAAGCCGTCAGGGTGTGCAGGTTTTTCTCCCCGTTCTTCCCCGCCATAGGCTACATATCTGAGGGGAAGCTGGTGTTCAGCTTCGCAGACATTTACCTAGTCAACCAGCAGCCACCCCTCCTGCTACTATACGGAAACGCACAGCCCTCAACAAGCTACGGACAGTACGACCTGTGTCAGAAAATCATCACCGTTGCCAAAAACATGGGATGCGAAACAATCCTAACGATAGGCGGGTACGGCAAGGAGAGGGTTTCGGAGAAGAGGGAGATTTACTGCTCATCGACCGATGCAGACCTGCTTGAGAAGTGGCTTAAAGTCGTCGAAGGCGTCAAATACACGGGCCAGATTGTGGGGGCGGCCGGTCTTCTGACGGTTTTGGCTGCAGAAGCCGGGTTGAAGAACTTCTCTATGCTCGTTGAAACAGCGGAGATGGCTCCAGACTTCTTCGCAGCAAGAAGAGCGGTTGAAGCACTGGTCAAGCTTCTCAGCCTTAAGTTCAAAACACCTTCAGCTGAGGAGCTGTCAAAACACTACATGCTCAGCTTGATGGAGCTCGAGTCTTTTTAAAATATCAGGTTAAATATATCTGCTGAAAGACTCTTTATAGACGGATGTCAGGCGAGGATGAGGAGCTCGAGAGGCTTAGGCAGCAGAGGATGGCCGAGCTCCAAGCTAGAGCGGCTGAAGAACAGGCTAGGCGTCAGAAGGAGCTTGAGAAGGCTGCTGTTCTGAGGGCCATACTTACGCCCGAGGCGAGGCAGAGGCTTAACAACCTCAAGCTGATACGGCCTGAGATCGCCGAGAGGGTCGAGGCTTACTTGATTCAGGTCTCACAGACAGGCAACGTAAGGCTGCCTATCGACGACGACGGGCTTAAGCTGATACTTGAGAAAATAATGCCGAGGAGAAAGGAGACAAAGATAGAGTGGCGCTCTAGGGTCTCGGGGTGGTGAGGCATGGTGTCGATAGACGAGAAAGTTCATCTCGAGAAGTTCAGGCAGTTCATAATCCTCAACACATGCGCATCCTACATCCCTCAAGCCTATCTCCACGACGCATCTGTCTTCCCTGAACGTGATTCTTCGCTTGGCACGATCTATGTGGAGGCGGTTTCCAAGATACCTCTGCGTGAGATGCGGGACGTAAGGTTTGTCAAGGCTGTGGACGTGCTCGGCGTAATCTACAAATCGAAGAGCGGGAACACCGACCTCAAGTGGAGGCAGATTAAAGGCAGCTTCGGAAGGCTGACCGGACAGGCGTCGCCGAACTCGCTCGTCAACCTGCTTGAGGCCGGCATCATAAGAAGAGACTTTATCAAGAAAAAACTCGAGGAGCTTTCGCCCAAAGAGGTCGACGAAGCAGGATAGAATTATGCTTAAGAACAAGCCGTGAACACCTAATTATCCATGAAGGTAGCTCTGGCTTACAGCGGTGGGCTCGACACAACGGTCATGATAAAATGGATTAGCAAGAACTACAAAGCCGACGTGGTATCGGTTACGGTTGACGTCGGACAGGATGAAGACATGAAGGAGATAGAGGAGAAGGCCTACAAAAGCGGGGCCGTCAAGCACTACAGCATAGACGCAAAGGAAAGGTTCGCTGAGGAGTTTGTGAAAAGAGCCATCAAAGCCAACGCCCTTTATGAGAGAAACTATCCGCTCTGCGCTGCGTTGAGCAGGCCTTTGATAGCTGAGGAGGTTGCCAAGGTGGCTTTGAAGGAGGGCTGCGACGCTGTTGCACACGGCTGCACGGGGAAGGGAAACGACCAGCTGAGGTTCGACGCAACATTTTCAGCCACTGCTCCCAACCTCAAAATAATCGCTCCGGTTAGGGAGTGGAACATGAGCAGAGACGAGGAGATAGATTTCGCCCTCGAACACAAC
>JANWZU010000187.1 GCA_025054795.1 Candidatus Caldarchaeum sp. | reverse complement strand
AGTTAGGTTAATCGGTTTGAGTTTTTTGACAGGGTTGCAGAATCCCTCCACTACTCCCCCTCCCCTTGGGTAGAAACCTCTTCTCAGAAGCCTAACACCCATGGAAGCACCTGTAAGCGATGCCGACGGGATGAAAACTTTTTCGAAATATTCGTAGGTGGGTGCGTTTGGGTTGTTGGTGCCGCCTTTTACAGTGAACCTGCAGTTTCTGACTCCGAAGCATAAGACTGGGAGGAGCGACTGCAGCACTAGGGTTGTGCTCCCTGCTGTGCCTGTGTCCAAGTTTAGCGATGAGGCATTAATTTTTCTAGGTGTGAAACGGAGCTCGGCTGACCCCACCTCCGCCCCTTCAACAACGGCAGAGCATGATTGCCGTACTGCGTTGACGGCCGTTAGATGCTGGTGGCGGAGACCCGGGTTCTGCCTCTTCTTCCTTATGTTGTATATGTGAAGCGGTCTGCCGAGTATGGCTGAAAGCACCACAGCCACACGGAGCACCTGCCCGCCGCCCTCTCCGACCGAGCCGTCAAGCCTGAAGAACTGCTCCATTCCCCCATCTGCGCCACATCTCAATTTTTATGGATTGGTGTGTTAACAGTTAATTAAGAGGCGAAAAGGGTTATTTGAAGGGTTTCAGAGTTGGCTGCACCTCTCTACTATCCGGGAGCCACCACCGTTGGAATAAGAGGGCGGGACTGTGTTGCAATAGCGGCTGAGAAAAGGTTCGCATACGGCTACTTTGTCATGTCCAAGCAGGCGCGTAAAGTCTTCAAGATTACAAACAGGGTTGGTGCTGCCTGCGCAGGCGTTGTGGCTGACATGCAGAACCTAATCAAGGAAGTAACAGCCATGGCCAACCTGTACCGGCTTGAGCAAAGCGTGGAGCCCAGCGTCAGAACCGTGGCGAAAATTCTTTCGTGGAATCTTTTCGGCAACAGATACTTTCCGTATTTCATGGAGACAATCGTCGGGGGCGTAGACAATGAGGGTGCCCACGTCATCGTGTTGGACCCGCTCGGGTCTATGATTGAGGACGACTACGCGGTCGTCGGAACCGGAGCCGAGGTGGCTGTCGGGGTGATTGAAAGCATGTACCGAAGGGACATGGGTCCCTCAGATGTCTATGAGCTGGCGGCGAAGGCCATCAAAGCATCCATCGCCCGAGATGCTGGCAGCGGAAACGGCATAGACATCCTTCTGTACACAGCTTCAGGTCTCACAGCCGAGGACACAATAACTGTCTAGCCCTTTGATTGTTTCGCGGAGCGGATGAATATTTAAATTGTCCGCATCAGAAAACCAGCCGAGGTTGTGGAATCTCTCGCTGAGGGAGAGAGTGTTGATATACCTTGCCGAGAGAGGAGCGATAACCAACAGCCTCAAAATCACAACCCCAATAATATCTAAGCAGTTCGGCACATCCCAGCAGTCTGCTTCACGCCTCCTGATAATTCTGGAGAAGGAGGGGCTGATCGAGAGGCGGGTCGTGGGCCGGACAAGCTATGTAAAAATGACTCAGAAAGGTGTTTCGAGGCTTCTGGAGTTATACCTTTCTCTCAAGATGATTTTTGAAAGACCTGTTAAGATAGTTTTGGAGGGCCGTGTCTTCTCGGGCTACGGCGAAGGATCCTACTACATGAGCCTGCCGGGTTATGTTCAGCAGATGCAGGAGAAGCTGGGGTTCATACCCTACCCGGGAACGTTGAACGTACTGCTTCTGTCCAAAGACTCCATCGAGAACAAGCTGTTTCTCCAGAAGAACGCCGACATCGAGATAAGCGGGTTCAAGGACGAGCGTCGAACCTACGGCTCCGTAAAAGCCATCAACGTCCTGATAAACGACTCCGAGCCGGCTGTGATGGTTTTTCCTGAGAGAACGCTTTACGACAGCTCCGTCGCAGAGTTGATTGCTGCTGAAAACTTGAGGAAAAAGCTGGGACTCAGCGACGGGTCGCTCATTAGGATCTCGGCAACGCTTCCACCCAAGATGTTTTACGAAGGGTTCAAGCCCAACGTTTCTCTAATGCAGTCTCCTAGCTAGTATCCTTCTGATCACTTCGCTGCTGCTCATAGGGTTGACTCGGTACCTCCTCAAAGTGGCCACTTTTACCTTCAACCCCCTCTGCCTACAGTACTTTACGAATTTATTCTTTATTTTACTCTGGTCGTAGCCGAAAGCAACTATGTCAGGCTTGACCTTTCTCAAAACTTTTTCGAATGAAAGTGGGTCGTATCCGACTATGGCTTCGTCGACGGGCTTAAGGTTCTGAATCATTTTTCTTCTCTCGCTGGCGGGAAACACGGGTCTTCTTCCCTTGTTATGTCTCACAGTCTTGTCGGAGGCTATCAGGACGACGAGCTTAGACCTGCGGCCGCCGAGCTTTTTCGCCTCGTTAAGCATCTTCATATGACCTAGATGAAGGATGTCGAAAGCCCCCGTAGTGAGCACAACCTTCGGCTTCACCACTCGAAACTCACCTCGCCCCTTAGCCTCAATGCGTCTAGAAGGCCTTCAGCGTAGCCGGCTGAAAGCAGAGCGTCGACATAGTCTCCAGAGGACATGAACCTCACCGCATCATCAACGTAGCAGTTTACGTAATTAACATATTGTTTAAGACTCTCGTTCTGGCTAGCATGCTCGATAAACCTCCTGCACTTATCTATGTATGTTGAGAGTCTTTCAGACAGAGGGTTTACAGGCTTTATTTTCTCCATCTCGTCTGGGTTGATGGCGTATGTTTTGACAGCCTCTTTCTCGGAGAAGTGCATGGCTGAGGGTATGATCAGGCAGTGGGGAGGGGGTGGATAGTTCTCCAAACACAGCTGCTCAAACGTCCCAGCCCTAACGACAGAGTTCAAGTAGCCTACTCGGGCTAAGGATATGGCTAGAGTATGGTCGTCGACAAAATTTTTTCCCATTTTTCGAGCCGCAAGGATGAGCTTCCTGATTGCCTCGGGTACAGTCAAGCCATCTTCTGCGGTGTCCAGCAGAAACAGAGTATGCGCATGCCGTGAAAGGTTTTCCTCTAGAACATGCAGAGGCTGTCTGTATTGCTCTAGGTCGTCTGTTTTCGGTAGTGTGGCTGTTTTTCCGAACTTGTACACATGGAGACCCGAAAGGCTTATGGCCGCCGATATTATCGAGACGCCGTTGACTATCTCGACTTTGACTTTACGCCGTGACGCCAACTCCCTCAACGAGGAATGGGTCGTTGCTATGAAGGGGTCTCCGGGAGCCAGCACCCCCACAACCTTATCTGTAGCTTCAGCCACCAGCCTGTACGCCTCATCCTCAAGCGTCTTTCTCTCCGCCTTCACAAACACTTTAACAAGCTTTCTAACATGCTGGAGAGTCTCGTCATCCCAGACGCTTGTGTAGCAGTCGACGTACACGATGTCGCATTTCTTCAAAGCCTCAACGGCCTCAAACGTAAGAGATCCGGGTGGGCCCAGACCTCCGCCGACGAAGACTAGAGTCATCTCACTCGACGTTATATTCTGCCAGTTTATAGGGAATTAGGTTTGAAGGCAGTCGTGCTGGCTGCGGGGTTCGGGAAAAGGCTACATCCGCTCACAGTTAACAGGCCTAAGCACGTCCTGCCTCTTGCGGGGAAGCCGTTGGTCGCTAGGATAGTCGATTCGGTGATAGAAGCCGGTGTTGATGAGGTTGGGGTTTTGGTCGGCTACAGGTCGGAGCTGATAGCGGAGGCCTTGAAGACGTTCGAGCAAGGCCGTTTAAAATATATCGAGCAGAAAGAGATAGCTGGAACAGGGGCGGCGCTTCGGGACTGCAGCGAGTTTCTGGCGGGTGAGAAACATTTTCTAGTGGTTTACGGAGACTTGACAGTTGACGCTCATGTTTTGAAACAGCTACTGAGTTATTTTGTTGATGGAGGGTTTGACGGAGCTGTTGCAGCCGTGATGTTAGAGGGTTCCGAGTCCTACGGTGTCGTAGAGATGCGTGAAGGCCTTCTTGTAAGAGTGAGGGAGAAGGAGAGGCTGAGCGGCCCCGTAAACGCAGGGATTTACGTTCTGGACGGCAGCGTCTTCGATGCGTTGAGTGAGGTTAAGCTCTCGCCTAGGGGTGAGATAGAGTTGACAGACGCTCTGAACATTCTGGCTTCATGGGGAAAAAGGATAGGCGTTAAAATTTTCGACAGAGGCTGGTGGTTTGACGTGGGTAGGCCAACTGACTACTTGGCAGCCAACCAAACTTACCTCAGAAAGTTCTTCAACCAACACGTCGTTGTAGAGGGGAGCGTTTCGCTCGGGTGTGGAGTTTCTCTGAAGGGCCCTATCTATTTGGGGCCCGGCGTCACGGTTGAGCGCCTCTGCTCGATAGAAGGCCCCACTATGGTGTGCGGAAAAACAACCATCAAAGAGGGAACCGTCGTAAAAGGCAGCGTTATTCTTGAGAACTGCCTAATCGGTCCACGCAGCAGAGTTGTCAACAGCATCGTTTGTGAGAACTCGGTCTTCTCGGAAGGCTTGGAGGTGTTGGGAGAAGGGTTCCCGGCGTACGTATGCGAGCCGGGGTACGAGGCTGCTGGGCGGGTTAAGGTCGGATGAGCGGGCTGTTGAGTATGCTTCTGGCAACCAGCTTGGCCACACGTATGGGCTCGGGGAACCGGCCGTTCAGCGTGAACTTGTTGAGCAGCTGCTCAGCCTCCTTCAACTCAAGCCCGTAGGCTCTGACGTAGACTCTGTAGCCTGTCTTCAAAGCCAGCTGCTGCCTCTCTCCGTTGGCTCTATGTATCTCAAGCCTCCGGCTCCAGTCGTCCGGGAACAGGGCTTTGAAAACCTCATCCAGCCCCTCGGACTCACGGTAACTTAAACAGATGAGAGGCAATCCCGTCTCTCTATGAATCCTTGGAAGGTCCAATACGTTGAACCAGCTGATTACGCTGCCGCCGACGATGACGAAGTTGATGTCCTCTCTTTCAAGCCCTCTCCACATACGTATTATCGAGTCGGTTGAGTCAAGCCCTCCGACCGTGCAGGTTGTTATTCCCACACCGTCTATCAGCAGGTCTGAGCGCATGACGACGCCTGCGATTACGGCCTTAGACCCAGCCTCCTTCCTGAAGCTTTCGGCCACGCCGAGGCATCTGATTCCTTTCTTACCCGTGCGCACCGTTTTCGGCAAGGGCTTCCACGACTGCCTTCCAAGCACGGGCTACGTTGTCGGGGTTGTAGCCTCCGCCTCCCATAGCCAGAACCCTGCCTCCGCACTTTTCCTCAGCAAGTTGTTTGAGAGCTTTGGCGGCGTACATGTGCGCTTCAGGCGAGTACTGAAGGCTAGTAAGGGGGTCGTCTCTAAGCCCGTCGGCGCCCGTCTGGAACAACACGAAGTCGAAGCTGAATCTTTCTAGGAAGCTGAGCACTTCGTCGAAAGCCTTCATGAACTCCTCGTCTCCTGAGAAAGGCATCAAGGGGATGTTCAGCTTGGTTCCACGGGCCCTTCCTTCTCCAGTCTCGTTCCTGAAGCCTGTACCCGGATAAAGGGTTCTTCCGTCTTGATGTATGTCGGCGAAGATCACTCTCTCGTTGCTGTAAAAGTCGTAGCAGACTCCGTCGCCGTGGTGTGCGTCGATGTCCACGTAGGCCACGTTGCCTATTCGCTCTGTTCTTAGGAGGTACTCGATTGCCACGGCTGCGTCGTTGAAGATGCAGAAACCTCCAGCCCTGTCTCTGCGAGCATGATGAAGCCCTCCCATCGGGTTGAACGCCCTGACGTGCCGGCTGTTCAAGATGGTTTTAAGAAGCTCAATCGTGGTTCCGACAACGTAAGCAGCCGCCTCATAGCATCCGGGGAATGCTGGGGTGTCGCCGTAGTCGAGGTAGCCGTATCCCTGCCTGCTCTTCTCCTGAACGAACCTGACGTAGCCCTCCGTGTGGAACAGCTCCACCTCAGCCGGCCCTGCTAAAACAGGCTTGACAAACTCAACCCTTTTCAGCAGTTTCTCATCCATGCTAAGAAGGCTGTAAAACCTTTCAAGCCTCAGCCTGTTGAGTGGATGCGGCTCGGGGAAGCTGTAGAGAAAAAGCTCATCGCCTTTAGCGACAGCTAGAGACGCCATCTCTCTCAAATACAAAAACAGTTAGACGGATTTATACTTCCCCGAAGCCGTCGTTATGAGAGGATTGGACAGGGTTGTTCTCTTCCTAGACCTCGACTACTTTTTCGCCCAAGTGGAGGAGGTTGAAAACCCCGCCTACAGGGGCAGG
The DNA here is from genome assembly GCA_025054795.1 of Candidatus Caldarchaeum sp. Lineage (GTDB taxonomy): Archaea > Thermoproteota > Nitrososphaeria_A > Caldarchaeales > Caldarchaeaceae > Caldarchaeum. The sequence goes on along the minus strand of JANWZU010000187.1, from coordinate 1,954 downwards.
CCTCTGGTTGTCTGCGTCTACTCGGGAAGAGACCAGTCCAGCGGCGTGGTAAGCTCAGCCAACTACGAAGCCCGAAAGTACGGCGTCAAGGCTGGCATGCCGATAAAGAGGGCTATGGCGCTTCTTCCCGGGGAGGCTGTGTACCTCCCTGTTAGGCTTTCCCACTATGCTAAAGTGTCGGAGGAAGTTATGGCCATAGCCAAGAGGTACTCGGCGAAAATGCGTGTTGAAAGCGTTGACGAGGCTGTTCTCGACTTGACAGACGCCGTAGGAGGAAGCTACGAAAGAGCCGAGGAATACGCTAAGAGACTCAAGTCTGAAATTCTAGCCAGAAAATCTCTGAAATGCAGCGTTGGAGTGGCCCCCAACAGAGTGCTGGCTAAGATAGCAGCCGACGCCTCGAAACCCGACGGACTGAAAATTGTCAAGCCCCATGAGGTTGCTGATTTTCTGACCACTCAGCCGGTCAACGCGCTGCCGGGAATAGGCCTTAAAACAAGACAACGGCTCGAAGCCTACGGCGTCAAGACCGTGGCAGACCTGCAGAAGGTTGAGGTCGGGGTTTTGGAGAGGATTTTCGGCGAGAAGAAAGCTCGGTACGTTTACTTGGCTGCTAGAGGGGAATTCGACGAGCCTATACAGGAGAGAGGGTTGGCGAAGCAGGTGAGTAAAATCCTGACGCTGAAAAGGAACACCCGGGATATGGCCGATGTCGAGGCCGTGCTCGCTGCCTGTCTGAGCGAAGCCCTTCTGAAGCTGTCAACCCTCAACATGACAGCCAGCCGTGTCGGCGTCATAGCGATAACATCGGAGATAAAGACAATCACCAAACAGGTTGAAATACGGCCTCAAACCCCGTACGACGAGATAATGAAGACCTTGAAGAAACTGCTGCACGATGTGCTGGCTGAAAATCCGTCTGTCATGCTGAGGAGGGTGGGTGTTAGGCTCTTCGGCCTCAACCCAATCGCAGGCCAAAGCAAGCTCACGGCCTGGAGCGACTGATCGTGATGGATTTTAAAGGCTTGATGGTAAGGTTCGACCTTCTGCGTTTTACAAAGTTTGCCTTGGTAGGAGGAGTAGGCCTTGTGGTTAACACAGTTCTCCTCTACCTTCTGACGACATACGTTTTCGGGGAGAGGCTTTACCTCGCCGCAGCAGCCATCAGCCTCGAAGCCTCCATCCTAAACAACTTTCTGCTTAACGAGTATTGGACCTTCCGGGACAGAAGAGGCGGAAAAGGTTTCCTCACAAGGATGCTGAAGTTCCATGGGTCGAGGATAGTTGGAGCCGCCACGAGCTTGGTCATCTTGTACGTTTTAACCGACCTTTTGGGCCTCTACTACCTCGTATCAAACCTAATTGCCGTGCTCTTGGGAACCGCTGTGAACTATTTGACGAGTAATTTCTGGGTGTGGCAATAAGCAGCTAATCACCATCCTTATATTAGCTCAGGAGATTATAGGAATCAGATGAAGAGAGCAGTTTCAACGAAGAAAGTAGCGCTCGCATCGGCTCTAAGCGCCCTGGGCATAGTCGTCTCACCTCTCATGTTCGAGTGGCTGGGCTCAAGGGCGTTTCCCGGCCAGCATTTCATCAACGTGCTTTCGGGAGTAATGCTTGGGCCGGTTTGGGGTGCTGTGGTGGCCATCATCATAGGAACCGTGAGAATCTCGATCGGAACTGGGACAATCTTCGCATACCCGGGAGGCATTCCGGGCGCTGTTCTCGTGGGGTTGGCTTACATGCTGCTTTCAAGGCTTACTAGCTCACGGCTGAGGTACGCCGCCGCCTTGGCTGAGCCTGTGGGAACTGTGCTGATAGGCGGTACGCTGGCCATCTCAGTCGTAGCCCCCTACGTAGGCCCAGCCGTAGGTCCTGCAGCAGTGATGCTCCGGAACGTCGAGGCTCTCGGCTTCTTCCCAGCACTTCTGATTCTCTGGGGGGGCTGGGC